>CAYPED010000130.1:0-2935 GCA_964409745.1 uncultured Staphylococcaceae bacterium
TTTGCATTATCCTTGTTTCCGTTATCTTCTATATCATTTCCAGCCTTATTACCAAAGTCTGGGCTAAGTCTTACTTTACCGAGTTCTCCACCATCTTCTGGACGTGGGATTTTGCCAATCAAGATAACTACGTCACCCTTTGGGGAATGAAACTTTTAAACACTTGGCCGGAACTCACCAATAGCCCACATCTAGTCGCGGATTATTGGGATTCCTACGTGTTATGCACCCTTTGGTTAGTCGGCGGAACCTATATCTTTGTCGCCGCTTGGGCTTATTTCAGCCGCGCCATTTACGTTTCGAAACGTGCCAATGATATCTATAAGAAGTCCCTTGAAGGATTCAATTATTACGACTCAATGGAAACCCCTAAATTAAATCCTACTGAAGTCCAAAGAGAGAAAGAAAAAAGCGGATCAGACCAATAGGTCCAACCCGCTAAAATAAGTTAATGCTAGGTCTAGCCTAGCTATTAGCCAATGATTGCCTCGACCAAAGCCCACACAAAGAGGCCGGCCAAGATTACGTCCAAGATAATCAAGGCAATGAAAACACGCTTCTTACCAAGAAGCTTTTTTTCTTCGATTTTCTTGATTTCGGTTTCTTTGGACATATTAGTATTTTAACGCATTGCTCGTTCTTGGGTATGGTTCGGTATCACGGATGTTGCCAATGCCGGTGATATACATCAACAAACGGTCGAAGCCGATGCCAAAGCCAGCGTGACGGCAGCCACCGTATTTTCTCAAATTGAGATACCATTCAAGGCCTTTGGTGTTGCCAAGCTTATCCATCTTGGCTTTGAGAAGATCATAACGATCCTCACGTTCGGAACCACCGACGATTTCACCTTCGCCCGGGACCAACAAGTCACAAGCGGCGACGGTCTTGCCATCATCGTTCTCACGCATATAGAAGGCTTTGATTTCCTTCGGATAGTTGATTAAGAAGGTTGGACCACCGACGATCTTTTCGGTGAGATAACGTTCGTGTTCGGACTGGAGATCCATGCCCCATTCGATATTCGAATTTTCGAATTTGACGCCAGAAGCGACGGCTTTTTTAAGTAATTCGATGCCTTCGGAATATTCCATCTTAGTAAAGTTAGAGGCCAAAACGGCATTGAGTTTGTCTAACAATCCTGGAGCAATCCACTGATTGAAGAAAGCCATCTCATCTGGGCAATGATCCATGACGTATTTGATGAGGTATTTGACACAATCTTCGATGCAATCCATATCGTCATCCAAATCGGCGAAGGCAAGTTCTGGTTCGATCATCCAGAATTCCGAAGCGTGTCTGGTTGTATTGGATTTCTCAGCACGGAAGGTCGGGCCAAAGGTATAAACGTTCTTGAAAGCTAAAGCGAAGGCTTCAACATGCAACTGACCAGAGACGGTCAAGCTGGCCTTACGGCCAAAGAACTCGTTGTAAGGATCTTTGCCATCAGTGACCAAGGTGAAGACGGAGCCCGCACCTTCGGCGTCGTTGCCGGTGATTTCCGGAGTATGGACATAGACGAAGCCTCTATCTTGGAAATAAGAATGGACACCCATAGCAAGAACGCTACGAACGCGGAAGACCGCATCGAAAGTGTTCGTTCTTGGTCTTAAATAGGCTTCTTCACGAAGGAATTCCAAACTGTGACGTTTCTTTTGAAGTGGATAGTCTTCAGCCACGGAACCGATTAAGTTAATTTCCAAGGCCTGGATTTCGAACGGTTGTTTCATCTCTGGGGTGAGGACTAACTTACCACGGACCGAGATGGAAGAACCGGTATTGAAATGAGAGATATCATCAAAGTTGGCTAATTCAGAAGAATAGACAACCTGAACCGATTTAAAGCAAGTTCCATCATGCAATTCGATGAAACCGATTTTGCCAGAATTGCGATTGGTACGGACCCATCCTTCAACGAAAATAGGTTTGTCAGTTGGCATTGGTTCACCATTTTTTTGCTTGGTGAACAGAGATTTTAATTCAATAGCTTTCTCTTGCATAAGTCTTCTCCTTCCTGGATAAATTAGAGGTTATTCCTCTAAATGATAATTCTCAAGTGTTATAGTCGCGGAACTGGTCGATTTTCCAGTTCGGGTCGACTCCGATGGTAAGTGGGGCAAAGAATTTCTCTTTGTATAAGCGTTCGGCGACTTTGGCAATCATGGCCGCGTTATCGGTCGTGCACCAGAGAGGCGGGACAATCAAATCGATACCTCCATGCCCGAATCTCTTTTGCATTTCTTCTCTAAGATAAGAGTTGGCGGATACACCACCAGCCAAAACGATTTGGACGACATTGTATTCTTTGGCGGCTTTGACCGTTCTATCAACGATCATTCCAATGGCGACATCCTGGAACGATTTAGCCATATCATCGATGCGAATCTCTTCGCCTTTCATCTTCAAAGTGTTGACCAAATTGATGACCGATGTCTTAAGTCCGGAGTAGGAAAAGTCGTAGGTCTTCCCCTGTAATGGCTTCGGGAGGTCATAAGTGTGTTTGCCGTTTTTGGCGTGCTGATCGATTGGAAGACCGCCTGGGTATGGAAGACCCAAGACCCTAGCGACCTTGTCGTAGCATTCGCCAACCGCATCGTCTTTGGTCTCGCCGATGATTTCGAAATTGAGGTGGTCTCTCATCAAAACAAGCTCGGTGTTGCCACCAGAAACAACCACGCAGAGAAGTGGGAATTTAAGCTCTCCGACATATTCGTTGGCGTAAATATGCCCGCAAAGGTGATGGACTGGGATAAGTGGTTTGTTATAAAGCATCGCAATGGTCTTCGCGGCCTGCATGCCCACATGCAAGCAGCCAATTAAGCCAGGACCACGAGTGACGGCAATGGCGTCCATATCTTCATAAGTCAAATGAGCTTGTTCCAAAGCTTCTTTGAGACAAACACCGATATTCTCGCAGTGTAATCTCGAAGCGATT
>CAYPED010000131.1:0-2920 GCA_964409745.1 uncultured Staphylococcaceae bacterium
ACATATAGGCATGAGGAGGAAGCGTGGTAAAGAAAGAGGTATCGAAGACGGCGATGGTGTCATCTTCGTCATCTCTGAAGGCGAAAGCGCAGATAGCGGCTTTGACCTTAACATATAAGGCTTTCAAAGCGGCATAATCGCCAACTTCTTGAGAAAGCGGGCCATCGATGATGGATTGGATGGTGTCACGAAGGGTGATTAAGTCAATCTTGTAGTCTTTGTCAGCCGCTTCGATGAGATCGATATACATCTCTCTCAAAGCTTCTTTTTCTTCATATGTCATGGCCTTAAGGGTTTCAGGTTCGACATATTCGGTTGGCTCGGCGTGAGATTTCACATAGCGAGCAGCGGCTTTCAAAGTGGAAGATGGATAGTGTTCAGGATCGTTGGCGATGGAATTGTTTCTCTCCCAAACGACCTTGTCTCTATCATGTTTCTCTTTGCCTTCTTGGATGGATAATTCTTCCAAGTTGGCGGCGATGAATTTCTTCACTAAGGATTCATCGTAAGCGATGTTATTCTTAATAGCGGTCTTCTTGGTTTCCGAAAGAATTTCTCTAACCAAAGAGTTAGCTTCTTTGCGGGCGGCTCTGGCTTTGAGGATGATTGGATCCGTAAGCTGTTTGCCGACACGGATGATAGGATCCAATGCGGACAATGGATCCTGGAAGATCATGGAAATCTTGGAACCTCTGATACGATGGAAGCGTTCTTCGCTGATGGTTAATAAGTCTTTGCCATCATAGATGATTTCGCCGCCTTCGACCAAGGCGTTCTTAGCCAAAATGCCCAAGATGGCACGAGAGGTGACGGATTTACCAGAACCGGATTCACCGACGATGCATAAGGTTCTGCCCTTATACAAATCGAAGGAGATGCCACGGACCGCTTTGACGGTGCCGCCATCAACACGGAAGGAGATACGAAGGTCTTTGACTTCTAAGATTTTGTTATTCTGTTCAGCCATATCATTCGCCTCCTCTCAATGTTGGGTTGAATGCATCACGCAAACCGTTGCCGATCAAGTTGAAGGTGATCATCAACAAGGAGATGAAGATCGCCGGGAACACGATCATATGCGGATAGCTAGATACGAAGTTGGAACCGTCGTTGAGCAAGGTACCGACAGAAGTGATGTTGGAAGTGCTCAAGTTGACGATGTTCAAGTAGGATAATGACGATTCGGAGAAGATGACGCTTGGAATCATCAAGACCGAAGAGGTAATCAAGGTACCCATGGCATTCGGCAAGATATCGACGAAGATCAATCGTAAGTCTTTGGCGCCCAATGTGCGCGAGGCCAAGACATATTCCTGATTTTTAAATCGATAGAACTGCATACGGGTAGTCGAAGCCGTACCAATCCAGCCTGTTACGACGAAGGCGAACAGCAAGGATACGATAGCGCCGACTTTGGCCGCCAAATGCAATTGGAACAAGGTAGCGACGATAACGAATGGAATAGCCGATAAGATATCGGTGATACGTTCCATGATAAGGTCGACCGTTCCGCCGTAATAGCCGGAGATAGAACCCCAGATAAGGCCGATAATCAAGTTGATGGCCGAGACGCAGACGCCCAAGATAAGGGATAATCTAGCGCCAGAAGCCAAACGGACGAAGATATCGTTACCGACGGAGTTGGCCCCGAATAAGAAGAAGCAAGCTTTGCCATTCAGGTATTCATAGTAGTTGTTGTAGTCGACACGGATGTGGAGTTTCAAACCAGCGGAGTCGACGTTTTCGACATAAATGACTTGACCGGAAGAGTCTTTCTTGTAGATGTCAGTCGGTTGATCGTTGGAGTCGAGCTTCGGAACGAATTGCTGGCCAGAGGTTGGCATGACCAATTCGTACCAAAGGTTGGCGTTCTGAGCATAACGACCGCTCATATTGACACGCAAGGTAGTGGTGCCACCAGGATATTTGGTCGCATAAGTCGGATCGTAGTTTGGAGAAGATGGGTCCAATTTGTCATCGATATCATCGAAATACGCATCAACGTAGGTTTCATAATCGATGAGTGGGAGCATAATCTTTCTGCCAGTATTAGTTTCCCATTCGCGGATCTTTTCGATATCCGCGGTAGTGACGTCACGCAATTCCTTAGCGCCCACCGCGTAGGTATCGTAAGTGACTTTGTAGTATTTGACAGTTTGACCTAAAACGTTCTTTTCTTCACCGGCTTCAACGTCACCGACGATTGGCTTATCTTCGGTTTCGTAGAGACGGTATTCATCATAAGCGTTTTGGTAGATTTTCTTGCTCTGAGTGCCGTCCCAGAAGCCAGTTCCTTCGAACATTGGGTTCTTTGGAAGGACGTAAGCGTAGTTGGCATCGTTCCACTGAACAGTTCTATCCGTGGTCATTGGGGCGATGATGGCGAACAAGATGATAAGAAGGAGGATGACGCCAGCGACGATGGAGCCTTTGTTATGGCTGAATCTCTGCCAGCAACCCTTCAAATAAGAAACTGGTTTGGTTTCAAACTTCGTATCATGGATGGACTTATCCATCTGAACGAAGGTGAATTTATCCTTTTTGTAACCGGCATATTCGCTCGGGTTAATGACTTTGCTCATTGTTTTTTACCTCCCATACGAATACGTGGGTCAACCCAGCCGTAGCTGAGGTCGACGATTAAGCCGCCAATCAAACCAATCAAGACGTAGAACATACCGACGAACAAGAAGACGTCGTAGTCACGTCTGTTGATGGATTCGAGGAACAAGCCACCGACACCACCGACGGCGAAGATGGATTCGATGACGACAGAACCGGATAAGATGCCGATGAATTCGCCTAAGATCATCGGGAAGATAGGGACTAAGGAGTTTTTGAACGCGTGTTTGATAGTGGCCTGGGTTCTGGTTAAGCCAGTGGTTCTGGCCAATAACATGAAATCAGAGGTCAAGACTTC
>CAYPED010000132.1:0-2913 GCA_964409745.1 uncultured Staphylococcaceae bacterium
AATATGAGATATCTGACAAATCTTTAGATAATCGCGACAGCATGACACGTGAAGCGTACTTGAAAGCGTACATATTATTTGGGATAATAATATCCAGCAAAGGAGATCCGTCTTATGCCAACGACCAATGTCACCGAATTAAGAAAAAATCTATTTAACATGATAGATTCCGTCATCAAATATAACGAACCAATACAGGTAACCACCAAGAACGGCAACGCCGTTCTCTTAAGCGAGGAAGACTACAACTCTCTTTTGGAGACCGTTTATATCATGTCTCAGCCAGAACTCATGAAGAGAATCAAGGAAGGACAGAAAGAAGATGTCTCCAAGATGAAAAAATACGATCCGAAAGAGGAATGGTAAATGTGGGAGGTTTTGCTTACTTCAAACGCCGAAAAAGACAAGAAGCTGATTAAGAGAGCGGGCTTGGAAAATAAAGCGAGATCCTTATTGAAACTCCTTAGCGAAAACCCTTATCAGAACCCACCATCGTATGAAAAACTCATCGGAGACCTCAAAGGCTTCTATTCTCGTCGAATAAATATCCAGCGTCGCCTCATTTATCAGATAGACGATGAAAAGAAAATAGTCATTGTCTACGCAATGTGGTCGCATTACGAATAATGAAAGCGGGCTTCGTGCCTGTTTTTATTAAAGACTGAAAATAACCACCAAAGCTATGCCGCCCAAAATGAGAATAAGTCCCAAAATGGACTTCCAAAAAAACTTCTCTTTTAGAATAAGCCCGCTGAATATCATGGTTATGAGAATCGAGCTCTTTGAGATTGAAGTAACGGCGATAGGGTTAACACCCTCAATGCTTAAGGAATAGTATTCGCTTAGCCAGGCTATGCCAGTGAAAACGCCGACCAAGATAAGGAATATCCATGACTTCACACTTATCTTCTTTACATCTTTGTAATCTTTCTTGACCAAGACGATAGCCAAGGCGAAGACAAAGACCACGATGGTTCTGAATAATGTGCCAACGTTGCTGTTTATATTCTTCAAGCCGAGTTTGACGAAGAAGGAAACCAAGGCGGCAAAAACCGCGCTCAAAATAGCATAGATGAGCCACGTCTTGCTTATTTTGTGGTCAGGATCTTCTTTTTTCTTATCAATCATCAACAAAGTTCCAGCCAGCATAAGGACCATTGATCCAACGAGGGCGATAATGGTCCCAGTGTCTCCGTTATTGGTCGTGTCGTTGAAAAAGAAAATGAGGAACAAGATGCTGGAAAGAACGAAACTGCTCTTATCTACTGGGGCGACCTTATTGATGTCACCTAATTTCAAGGCTCTGAAATAGCAAAGCCAGGATAATCCCGTACAAATGCCAGATAATCCTAAATATAGATAATTCTCTAAGGTGAAGTCTTTGACTGATGCAAAAGCATTCGTAGCTAAGCAAAGAATCAAACTAAAAAGAATCGCCACCGTCGTTTTTATCAAGGTCGCAAAATTGCTATTTACATCCTTGACACCCAACTTAGCAAATATGGTCGTCAACGAGGTTGATACAGCCCCTACTACCGCCAAGACAATCCACCACATGCGAATGATTATAAGCCTATGTTTGTATATAGGTTATTTATATATAAAAAGACGGGCCACTGGCCCGCCTCTTATTTCTTCAGTTTCGGCAAATCCGAGGAACGACCGTTTTTAATCATTCTCTCGTAATTATCATTCAAGGCCTTTTCATAAGACGACTTAGTCATCTTGTTCGGCTCATAGAATTTCATCTCTTTGAGAAAATCCGGAAGGTATTGGATTTTTTCCCAAAGATCTGGACGATCATAAGGATATTTCTCCGCTTCTGAAACATTGACAGGGGTCAGTTTCAAATAGTCTTGGACCATAAATGGCTTGGTTCTTGCATATTCCATGGCGTTTTGGATACCGATATCGGCTGCTTTGCTCTTCGGAGATAAACAAAGTTCGCAAACGGTAAAGCCCAAAGGGATAACCGCTTCAGGGAAACCGACTTGTTCAGCGGCTTGGATGGCTAACTGACAACGTTGAACTGCGCTTGGATTAGCCAATCCGACATCTTCATAAGCCGTAACCAATAAACGACGTTTGATGCTGTCTAAATCCTCGGCCACGCATAATCTGGCTAAATAATATAAGGCAGCGTTGACATCGGAGCCTCTGATAGACTTCTGCAAAGCAGACACCGAGTCATAATGTTCTTCTTCATCTTTATCCATCGCATAGTTAGGAACACGCTCGATGGCTAGGATATCCGCTTTATCGACTTTCTTGCTATTCCCATATTGGATATAGGCAGATTCCAATAAGTTAAGGGCGAATCTAAGATCCCCACCGCTCAACTTAGCGATGGTCTCATACGCCTCATCGGTTAAAGCGATTTCGTTGTTAAGTCCTTCTTTGGAAGACGCCGCTCTCTTTAAGCCAATAACGACTTCCTTTTCGCTTAAAGGCTTAACTTCCAATAAACGGCATCTCGATCTGATAGCCCTATTGATAGCAATATATGGGTTAGCGGTTGTCGCCCCTACCAAATAGAAAGTCCCGTTTTCAACGAAAGGAAGCAATAGGTCTTGTTTTGTTTTATCTAGCCTATGAACCTCATCCATGATGATTATGGCGTGTCCATATAACTTACAGGACTCAATAGATTCCATCATCTCTTTCTTATCGGTTGTAACCGCATTAAGACGGATAAAATGGAGACCCATAGATCTAGCGTATGCTTCAGCGATGGTGGTCTTCCCAGTCCCCGGAGGACCAAACAAAATAATCGAAGTTGGTTGTTTCTTATTAACCGAGCTACGTAAAAAGCCAGAAGGACCGACTAAGTCTTCTTGGCCGATGATATCGTCTAAGGTTTTAGGACGAATACGAAACGCTAAAGGATCAAACATATATCTAATTTTAAATTAG
>CAYPED010000133.1:0-2881 GCA_964409745.1 uncultured Staphylococcaceae bacterium
AGTATCGCAATAAGTATCGAGCGGCAAAAGGGGAAGAGAAGAAGCAATGGGAGATAGAAGGCTTCTTTGCCATATTCGTTAGCTAAGACATCTAAGGCTAAAAGCAAGGCCAATTCCTTATTGTGTGAGGCGAATGGGCTTACGGCGTCAAGGTAATAAAGGGCCAATAAAGAACGGACGATTGGCTTAAATTCTTCGTTACGGATGGCCAATAGCAAATCGTGCATCGCTGGGATGATCTTCTCGAATGGGGCGTAAGGATAATCCCTATCCTGCTGCTCCGCCAATCTGGCTCTGGAATCGAAATCAGACTTTCTATAGAAAGAAGTAAGTTCGTAACCCAATAACTGGGAATAGGCTTCGCCTAGGAAATCCTCGTTTGGAGGGAGGATGTTATCGCTGGAGGCGAAGTGTTTTAAGGTGTTATAGAAGTTCAATATCTGGTCATTATCGGAGGAAGAACGGTATCTTCCGGAGACGACCTGCTTCAACGCAGCGTCCGAGATATTGAGATTCTTGATCTTGTTTAAGGAAGATAAGTTCTCATAGAAAAGAATCTTTTCGGCTTCATCTTTTTCTTGGGAATCCATCTTCTTTATCGAAGAGATAAGGGTTTCGATGTCGTTCTGACCGAGAGTGATCTTAGCCTCGATTGCCGGGGTTAAGATGATGCCCATCTGATAATCCTTGCGAAGGGTTTTGAGATTGAGCCTATGGGCGTAGGCGCCTCTGTAGGAACGAATCTCCTTCCAGTAGCCATCGACCAAGGAAGTGTTTAAAACATCCTGAAGTTGGGATTTGGAAAGATAGATTTCGTCCGTGTATTTTCTTGAAATGTCGTTTGCCATACCAAAATTATAAAAAACAAAGGACTTGTTTTACAAGTGCATTACCGAAAAACTACTAATTTTGCCTTTGCTTATCATCTAAAAGCTTTTTGTTTATGGCATTAACAAGCCGGTTGTTGTTGGAACGCATCCTCAGATAGTTCCTGTAGCTGATGAGCGATTCCTTCCCGACCTCGTGCCTGCTTAGATGCCTCAAAAGCCTCCTCTTTTTCTTCTTGGCCATCTTGGCGATGAGGCCGCCGGTCGGCGTGAACCGGTACGTGAACCCGAGATAGGTGATTCCCTGCTTTATGGGGTAGATAGACGTCTTCGCTGGGTTGAATTCCAATCTCAGGCTTTCCAGCTCCCGGGATAGGCTTTCTTTCAGCTTGACGAGCAATCCTTTGTCGTGATGGATGACGATCCCGTCGTCCATGTACCGGGTATAGCATTTGACGCCGTATCTCTCCTTGATAATCCGGTCGAAGGCGTCCAGGTAATACAAAGCGAAGCACTGGCTGGACTGGTTCCCCAGCGGCACCCCCTTCCCGGCGTCGGGGTTGAAGGAATCTATGATGGAATCCACAAATGAGAGAATTTCATCGTCTTGGACTATCCTCCTCATTTTGCTTTTGAGGACATCGTGGTCGATGGACTCGAAGTAATGATGGATGTCGAAGGTAAGGACATACAGCCTCTGGCCGTGCTTCTTATACGAATCCAGCATGAACATCTTGAGCCTCTTCCTGGCGAAGTCCGTCCCCTTCCCCTTCCTGCAGGCGGCGTTGTCGTAAATGAGATGCCTTTCCAGCAAGGGGGATAGATAATTCTCCACGAAGCAGTTCTGGACGACCCTGTCCCTATAAGGCGTCGCGTCCACCTTCCTCTCCTTGGGCTCGTAGATCCTGAAGGTCCTATAAGGGGAGACTTCATATCTTTTCTTGATCAATTCCTCGTGGAGGATATAAAGCTGATTGGCCTTGTCCAGCTCGAACTCGGCAACCTCCCTTTTGTGGAGCTTGCCCCTCCTGGTCCTCTTGTGGGCCTCGTATAGGTTCCTCAAAGAGAATATTTCCTCATAGTTCATAAACGAAAAGGCGCGGGGAGCGTGGGGATGGAATGCCTGAGGCAGTCCGTCCCGCCCGCGCCTGATTCATCGCACAAAGTGCGATCAGGGCTCTTCGTTCCCTTTCCCTCTGAGTTGGCCTCCTGACCAACTGACTCTCTAAAGGACGCGATGGTCCCATTCGGGGAAGTCTGGGCGGACGCCGTTGTTGGAGTTGTCGACGTTGTTGTTGTTGAGGTCGCCGTCGTTGTTGACTTTCCACGCGTTGTTGGAGTTGTTGGAGTTCGGCGAGCGGGCAACGGACACCCATAAAGACAGACGCACACCTTATAACGAATCCCTATTCTGCCGAAGCCTTCTTGCAGGCGTTCATGTACCCCTGCAGGTACTTGGAGCAGACGCCGGCCTTCTCCAGGATCACCTCGTATTGGCGCTTGGTGAAGCAGGCCGCCTCCGCGGCCAGCGAGGAGAGGAAATCCACCGTCTTCAGCTTGGCCTTGGCCTCGCTTATCAGGCTCAGCCTCCTCCCGTCACGGACGTCGAGGTCGTTGGCCATGTAGAGATCCCGGATCACATCCAGCGAATCTCCTATCAGCGGGTTCAGCAGGGAGAAGCGGTACTTGGCCGGCGACCTGGCGCTGATCCTCAGGATGTAGGCGCAGAGGTCCTTGGCCTTGACGAAGACCAGGAGCTCCGTCTCCTTCCTCTCCATGCTCTCATTCAGGTTCTGCTTCATAAATGCTTCGGTTTCCTCCTTGACCGCCGCCCTGACGGATCTTGATTGGGCGGCGGTGATTATGGATTATTTCTCCGCTCCGCTACGAAATGCTCAGGGAAAGGGCTGGGCGGACGCCGGAGCCGGAGTAGCCGACGTAGTCGTTGCCGAGGGCGCCGCCGCCGTAGACTTCCCACGCGTAGTCGGAGTAGTAGGAGTTCGGCGAGCGGGTCCAATAACAGGCGTAGCCATTGCTGTTAACGGAACAACCGC
>CAYPED010000134.1:0-2850 GCA_964409745.1 uncultured Staphylococcaceae bacterium
TAACTAGAGCCAATAAGGCTCCTAAGCCCAAAGCTAAGGCTTTGGCTAATGTTTTTCCTTCGCCCTCCTTTCTTGTCATTCGCTATAAGTGAAATGGAAGGAACCGATTTTGACATCGTCCCCTTCTTGGATTCCTTCTTTGCGCAAGGCATTCTCGACGCCGATTTTCTGGAGATAGCGGATCAAGCGTTCCATGCCTTCTTCTTGTTTGGTGTTGATGAGGGAAACCTTCAATAAGACATCGTCTCCGACGATTTCCCAATGCCTCAAATCCGGATGGAGGACTTCGAAAGCGTCCTTCTTTTCCTTATGGGCATCGTATACTTTCATGGTTTCGGCTTTTTCCATGCCCTTAAGCGGGAATGGGTCGGTCGTATTGACCAAATAACGGGTTCTTTCCAAGATTTCCTTCAGGCCTTCGTGGGTGTAAGCGGAAACCCCATAGGACTTAAAGCCCAATTTTTTATCGAATTCGGCTTTTCTTTCCTCCGCACCTTCTTCATCCATTTTGGAGGCGACGACCACTTGTGGTCGGCCTTCCAAATTGGCCCCATATCCTTTAAGTTCTTCATTGATGGCTAAATAGTCGGCGTATGGGTCTCTTCCCTCTTCCATGGAGACCATATGAATAAGCACGCGGGTACGCTCAATGTGGCGCAAGAAAGCGATGCCCAATCCCTTGCCTTCATGGGCGCCTTCGATAAGTCCTGGCATATCGGCTAAGACGAAGGATTCGCCATCTTCCATCACGACCACGCCTAAATTAGGGGAGATGGTGGTGAATGGGTAATCGGCCGTTTCGACATTGGCCTTGGTGGAAATGTTCAAGAAGGTGGATTTTCCCACCGATGGGAAACCGATGATGCCGGCGTCAGCGACCATCTTTAGTTCCAAAATGAGGCGCTTCTTTTGGCCCGGGAAGCCATTTTCGCCGATTCTCGGGGCACGTTGCCTAGACGATTTATAACAAGCGTTGCCTTTGCCGCCTCTTCCGCCTTCGGCGAGAAGAACGGGAATATCCGGCTCTTTGATGTCGGCTAAGATATGGCCTGTGGCGGAGTCGCTGATGACGGTTCCGACTGGGACTTCCACCGTGACGTCGAGTCCGGCGCGTCCGGCCATTTGCTTCTTATTGCCATTGCCGCCATCCATGGCGATGATGGTGCGGGAATGACGGAAGTTATACAAAGTATTGAGGTTCTTTTTGCCGACGAAATAAATCGATCCGCCTCTGCCACCGTTACCGCCGTCAGGGCCACCGAATTCGCCGTTTTTATCATGCAAGAAAGAAATGCAGCCATCGCCGCCTTTTCCGCTTCTGATTTCGATTACGCAGCGGTCGATGAGCATTCTTTTTCCTCCTTGTAGTGTTTCTTGTTTCTTCTGATTTTCATCATGTCCTTATAGAAGGCCCAAGCGGTCTTGATTGGGGACTTGATGGTGGAATCCGGATCATCAGTCCAACGGACTGGTATCTCAATATACTTATAGCCGTTAAGTTTTAGATAATACAAATATTCTAAGTCGAAAGCGAATTCCGAAGTGATTTGCTTAGCCACCATTTTCTTGGCGACGTCGGTTTTGAATAACTTATAGCCGCATTGGGTATCGTGGACCTTAAGATGGAAAGTCCATCTGATCAAGGTCTTGCTGCCCCAGGACATAACGCGTCTGATGAATGGGGCTTTGTTGACGATGACGGACCCTTTCATATGGCGGGAACCGACGATGCAATCTTGTTGATCGAGCTTGTCCCAATAGGAATCCATGCAATGCAAATCGGTCGCGAAGTCGGCGTCCATGAATAAGACATATTCCCCTTCGGCGGCTTCGATGCCCCTGCGGATGGCTCTTCCTTTTCCTCTAGTTGGATCAAATGGGAGGAAACGGACGTTCTTCGGGAGATAGGATTTGGCTTCTTCGGCCAATCTTTCGTTCTCCTCATTGGAATTATTGACCACGATTATGCATTCGTAGTCGAAGCCAAGATTATCGAAATATGGGAAAAGCTCCTCCTTCATATGACGGAAGAGACGCTCACTCTGATTTCTATTAGGCAAAACAATCGAAAGTTTCATATCTATATTATAACAATAAAGTTATAAAAGAATAGAAAAACGGCTCGATATACGAGCCGTTTAATCATCGGATAATTTATTTGGCGACTGGGTAGACGGAAACTTTCTTTCCGGAACGTCCATCGCGCTCGAATTTGACGATGCCATCGATTAAGGCAAAGACGGTATCATCGCCGCCGATTTTGGCGTTGGTGCCAGCGTGCATCTTGGTGCCGCGCTGACGATAGATGATGCTGCCGGCGGTGACGAATTCTCCGTCGCCGACCTTGGCGCCTAAACGACGACCAGCCGAATCACGGCCGTTCTTAGTGCTGGAAACACCCTTTTTCGAGGCAAATAACTGAAGATCGATGATGAATTTCATGATGTTACTTCCTTTCTAAGGTCACACACTTCGGATAAGAAGCTGCGACGCATTTGATTTGGGTTGCGATGGTCTCTAAGACCACGGCATCCTTTTTACTTGGGAGAGATAGGCAGTCGATGCTGCCAAGTCCGCTCAATTCCTTGAAGCTGAAGTTGGATTCATCCAAGGCCCTCATTCCACCGAGCAAGATGGCACTGACGGCGGCGCAGACGAGATCGTGTCCCTTTTCGGCGCTGTCGGCATGACCTTTGCAGGTGATGGAGACGATGGTTTCATCCTGATATTTGACTTCGACTTTGATCATTAGGCCTTGATTTCTTTGATGACCAAGCAAGTGTATGGCTGACGATGACCTTTGGTCTTTCTTTCGTTGGCCTTAGACTTGTACTTGTAGATGCGGATCTT
>CAYPED010000135.1:0-2821 GCA_964409745.1 uncultured Staphylococcaceae bacterium
TCTGGGCCTTATTGGCTGGCGTTGCCAATGCTTGCGGATATGGCTATGGCGATGTCTTCGTCTTCACCATTTATATCGGCGGTATCGCTTTAGCGATTATCCTTGCTATCTTCATGCGTGTCTTCTCCAAAGAAAAATACGTTTCCCCATTCATCATGGAATTGCCCCAATACCATTTGCCGCAAGCGAGAAACGTCGCCGCTCACCTTTGGGAGAAATTAAAACACTACGTCATCAAAGCCGCGACTATCTTAACCGCTTCCTTGATCGTCATTTGGTTCCTTAAGACCTTCGGCGTCGAGAACAACAAGTTCTGCATGGTCGAGGATATCGATCATTCTTTGATTGGCTACATCGGCATGGGCTTGAAGTATATCTTCTATCCATGTGGCTGGGCCATCAACGCCGATGGTTGGAAATACGCCGCCGCTTCGGTCACTGGCTTAGTTGCCAAGGAAGACGTTGTTGGCACCATGGCGGTCTTGTTCAACGGTGGCAATGAAGATTCCCTCGCTGGAGCCTTGACCAGCTTATCCGCTTCGGGCGTTTATTCCTTCGCTATCTTTAACCTTCTTACCTTCCCTTGCATGGCGGCCATCTCGACCGCTCGTGCAGAGCAGACTAGAAAAGAATTCTGCAAGACCTTGCTCTTCTGGTTCAGCGTCTCTTACATCGCTTCCGCCTTGGTCTATTGGGTCGGAACCTTATACGAGATTGCCTGGTGGGGCGGATTGCTCGTCACCTTAGCCTTGATCGGTGGCGTTGTCACCGCGGCTATCTTGGTGGTCAGAGGCAATAAGAAAGCCGCCCAGAAGACCGTTGCTTAATAATGGAATGGTATGAATATCTGATTATCGTCGTCGCCGTCTTTTTGGTGGTGGCCCCGATAGTCGGTTACTTCGTCAAAAAGAAAAAAGGCACATTAAAATGCGAGTGCGGTCACCTTCAAAGCGAATGCACTGGCAATTGTGCCTCTTGTTCTCTGCCTAAAAAAGATAGCAAAGGCAAGAAAAACACTTTGACTTACATCGTCTCCGTTCAAGGGATGAAGTGCGGCATGTGCGAAAGCCATATCAACGACATCATCAGGAAGGAATTTGAAGGAGTCAAAGTCAAATCATCGAGAAAGAGCCAGACCACGACGATTGTTTCTAAGACATTGCTTAATCCCTCCAAAATAAGATCAGCGATAACGTCTTTGGGCTACACCGTCTTATCAGTCAGGCTTAAATAGGAAAGATTAGAGGAGAACTGGAACTCCTCTTTTCTTTTTCACTTTTTATAGAAACAGGCCTAAATAAAGTGCTTGTCGACACTTTTTAGGTTAACAAGCGCTTATTATTTCTCCTAAAGAGAAAATAAAACAGTTAACAAGCATTTAATGTGTTAAGATAATGCGCTGAGTATCCTCCAAATTTTGGAGACGAGGAGTACTTATGAAAAAACTTACCAAACTCACCATATTGGCATTAGGCGCCATTGCCTCTACCTGTTTGGCCTCTTGCGGACCAGATAGCAGCTCTAGCAGCGATGATTCTTCTAGCGTTCAGCCAACTTTGACTTCGATTAAAATCGTTTCTGGTTCCATCAAGACCAGCTTCTCTCAGAAATCCACCCCAAACTACAACAATTTGGCGATTGATCTCTTCGATGAGAACAACAACAAGATGAAGACCCTCAAATGGGTTGAGAACAAGGACAGCATCTCCCATACCGAGATCGACACTTCCGAATTAGCGACCGGCAAAGTCTTCACCGTCACCTATAACGACGGCAGTAAGGAATTCACCGACACTTTGAATTACAACGTCGTCGACGCCTACACCCTTTCTTCCTGGGCCGCTAACCCGAATTACACCTATACGACCGGATATCAGACCAACAAAAAGATCTCTTCCGACGAAGATAATTTGGAAAAAGGCTTCATGAAGTCCGCAACTTTCTATGTTGGCAACATGAACTCCGTCAACTTGCTTCCGGAACTCAATGGTCTTAACAAAGAAACCTATGAGGTTACCGAACTTACCACCATCCCGACCGGCGCGACCATGAAGTTATCCTCCGAAGGCATGGACCTCGTCGTTGATTCTTATATCGAAAACGCCTCTTCTTTCGTCAAAGATGGCCAATTGAAGTTCAAGGACGACATCACCGGCTCCTTCACCATCACCCTTAGCTATTCGGGTCAGAAAGATATCGTTTATAACGTTGAAGTCGTCGATGCTTATAACGTCAGCAAAGCGACCGATTTGTTTGCTTTCTACAACAACAATACCGATGATGCTTCTTACTTCACCCCGGTGTATGAATTTAAACAAGAACTCGGCTTGCCAGACGCCGATAACATCGTTATTCAAAACGACATTTCCATCGGCAAGAACGATATTCCATCCGTCTTCATCTGGCAGGAAAGCGAAGGATGCGATGCAACCGTCGTAGGAAGCCTTAAGGATTATACCCGTCTTTTCGAGCATCAATTCGACGATGCGGCTGAAACCGCCACTGTCTATGGCAACCTCCATACCATTTCTTTTAACACCAACGAAGATGACGAGAATATGTTCCCATATGTCTTGACCGAGAACGAACAAGGCCACGCTCAGAGCGAATCCGAGCCAATCTCTTGTCACGCTTCTTTGTTCTATGGTTACTACGGCGCCAACCAGAATCCGTTCGATTGCCAGATTATCTTCAAAGATCTCCAGGCTTCTGGAAACAATGGTGTCGATGACACTTCTACCACCACCAGAAGAGCGGGCCCGATGTTCTTGAAGACCGCCGTCGATGCCAAACTCGACAACGTCTTGGTCAACAGCTTCTA
>CAYPED010000136.1:0-2757 GCA_964409745.1 uncultured Staphylococcaceae bacterium
GCGAACAAATGGAAGAGATAATAATTTAATGAAGAATCGTTAGCCATAATGCTCGGAAGGATGGAGAAGGCCGCCACCGTGATGGTCAGAATCGCTTTCTCGATTAACATCATCTTCCCATACTTGTCAGCGTCTTGGCTAAGTGAGAACAACAATTGCCGTTTCTCCGCTTCCTCGGAACTACCATAAAGGAGTTGCTCCTCTTTTTGCATTCTCACCCGCTTGGTATAAAAATATCGATGAAATATGAATTTTTCACCACATAATAAGGCGAGTACCCCACCCAATGAAAGGAAGAAAGACGGGCTGTTCATGCCAACGATGACGGCAATCAAAAGGCAAGCTCCAATCTGAGAGATGATGGAGGCGACATCGGCAAAGAGGCTTTTCTTCAAGAGGTTATAACGCTCATAATTGGTCTTGATTCGCTTGGGGTCTTCATCGTATACGGCGGACAGGTATTTTTTATCAAATTCCTTAATTGAGGAAAGGATAAACAAGCGCCTACCTTCTTCTAAAACGAGGGCCAATCCCATGCAAGTCAATGTCAGCCATAACGGAGCCCTATCTAAAAACGCTAAAGCGAGCCCCAATGAGACTTCGGCTAAAAAGAGAAGGCCATCCGAAACGATTTCCCGCCAAATAGGGACGATTCTTTTTGCGTTAGGCGGTTTCATTATGACGGTTTGGACCAGCACCCCATAAATGCCGGTCCATATGGATAAAAACTTCTCCTTTTTGGTAACGACTTTGCCTACCGCCGGATCAAGATAAGTTACTTGGTCATCATCGATTTTCGTCACCACCGTCATATGCGTTCTTTCATTCTCGTTTAGCAATGCTAAAAACGGGCCATTTTGATTAGAGGGATAGGAAAATTCTTCCTTCTCGGCTTCAAAGAAAGTCAACTCGAACCCGTAATCCTCCATTTCTTCTTCCAAAGTCTTTAAAGAATATGGGGGATGCGAGTTGAAAGCCATGTTCTTCCAGCCTCTTTTCTTGGTTAGAAGATAAGCCAGAGTCCTTAAGGACGATAAAGCGCAGCTATGTTCATCGAATTGATAAGATATTTTTGCCATAGGTCCTCCTAATTACTTTTAGAAGGAAGAAAGGCGAATTTACCTAAAAGTTTAAAAAGGCAGCAATTAGCCGCGTTTAGTTTGTCTTTACTTCGTAGTATCTCCGAATTGGATATATTTAACTTTAGGCAAAATGGAAGGCGGGGCATAAAAAAATCCCGAAGATTCGGGACTTTCTTATCGATTTGGGATTACCACTTCTTACGGCGGGCCATTTCGCTCTTGCGCTTGCGCTTGAGGCCGGTCTTAAGATAGAATTCGCGCTTGCGGGCTTCTAAAAGGATGCCGGATTTGTTGACGCTGCGCTTGAAGCGGCGTAACGCGTCATCGAGAGATTCGCCTTCGTGGACGACAGTCTTAACGATCATACTTTCTTCACCTCGCTTTCTAGTGCGTGGTTATTTTACACAACTAATCGCCAAGTACAAAGAAAATTAAGATATAATCTCATAGATTATGGAGAAAAGACCTTTTTTGAGCATCATCCTTCCCGTCTATTCGGGAGAAACCCTCTTCAAGCGTTGCTTATCCTCTTTGCTATCTCAGAAATCTTCAGAGGATTACGAGATTGTTTTATCCATCAATTTAGATGCCGAGGAAGGCTGTAAGAAGTTGGCTAAAGAGGCGATGGAGAAGGATTCTCATTTCGTCTCCGTTATGATGAAAGAAGCCAATCTTGCCAAGATGGTCTGCCGTCTGGAAGGGGTAAGATTCTCCAAAGGAGAATATGTCACCTTCATCGATAACGATGACTATTATTCTTCGGAGTACGCGATTGATAACATCATCAAGGAAATTAAGAAGGGGCAATCCGATATAACCGTCTTCCCGTACTTCATCTCGAAGAAGGGTAAAGAAAGATTGGCCTTCGCCCAGAACTTCAAAGCCAAAAGGTTGAGCAAGGAACAGGCTTTTGCCAAACTCAATCACGATTGGTCAATGCCCCATTTCTTATGGAACAAGGCTTTCAAGAGAGATTTGTTCGATAAGGAACTTATGGTTTTTAACCATAAAGAAGACATGTTTGAAGATTGCGTCATATCCGTGTCTTTGCTCTTGAACGCCTCTAGCTTTTATAGATCCAATTATGCTTATTACTGTTATGTCGTGGACAATCCTGAAGCGGCCACCAAAGTTAGTAGAACCGATAGGGCCTATTATCATTTGTGCTCGTACGCCTGTGAAAAGTTTTACATCAAAAAACATTTCCCGGCCTTTCTCAAATATTGGAAGCATGCTTATTTAAGGCAGGCATCGTTCCTTTTATATGACTCCCATTGCGATAGAAAGAGCGGCAAAGGAAGGTTTTTTTATCATTTAAGACAACTAAATAAGTTGCACCGCAGCGACGATTTGTCCAATATGGATTATAAAGACGTTGTCGAGAGGACAATAAAATAAGCCCCATAGGGGCTTTTATTTTTTGGCTTTAGCCTTTTCGGCATTATGTTCTTTGTTTATTTTATTGGCAGTCATATCCAAAATCATTTTCTTATATTCTTCTGGATTTGAATAATTGTCTTTGTTTGTTTCGAAATCATCTAATTTTTGAATCAATTCCAAAATAGAATTTTGATGTTTACAAAAGGACACGATTTTATTTCGGCCAAGGATTCCAACATCATATGCGTTGCTTAGTTTTTGATATGTTGTGCCGATGATTTTTTCATCTTTTAAA
>CAYPED010000137.1:0-2750 GCA_964409745.1 uncultured Staphylococcaceae bacterium
GAACAAAGACACCAGCCATGGGCTTTGGGCGGCGATGGTGAAGTTGCCGATACCCGCCAGTCCAACTCCACTAAGGGCCATTATGCCCACGTTAGCGCCAAAGGAAGCCGCATTCGAGATACCTAAGGTGGCAGGCGAAGCCATTGGGTTCTTCAAAACGGACTGCATGAGCAATCCTGATAACGATAAAGCGGCCCCGACAACCACGGCCCCAAGACTTCTTGGCAGTCTGATTTTTTGGACGATGGAAATGGTGGACGCATCGCCGACATTGAATAATCCCTTCCAGGCATCCAATAATCCGATGTTAGATGAACCGACACCTAAGGAGAAAAAGAAAAGCAAAACAAGCCCAACGATAAGGACCGATAGACTGATTATGGTTTTCCTTCTTTTCTTCTTTAGAAGGAGATTGATATCGTTCGTGGCTAATTCCATTGGAGAAATATTAGCACTTATATAGAGAAAACGAACAAAGATTATTAAAAAGTTCGATAAATATAAAACAGTTAAAGAGCAAGTGTCCGTTTACTTGCTAAATAACGAACAAATGTTTAGTATTTTTGTATGGATAAAAGAGAAACTAAAACCAGAAGCGCCCTTTATGAGGCTCTTCGCCTATGCTTATTAAACGAAGATTATTCTTCGATTTCGGTTACCGATTTGCTTAATAAGAGCAATATCTCCCGCTCGACCTTCTACGCCCACTTCAAGAACAAGGAAGATGTCTTAAAGGGTGTTTGCAACGAAATCTTCGATCATGTCTTCTCGCCTACTTTAGAGAAAGAAGCCGATCATGATTTCTCTGCCTCCCCTTCTTTCGATTATTCTCACATGATCACCCATGTCTTCTATCACTTTTTCGAAGAAAAGGAATTGATTCAGGCTATCCTTAAATCCAAGGCTGCCCCTATCTTTGTTGAGACTCTGAAAGAACGTTCCCTTCCTTTATTAAGCGCCTCCGTGAAGTCTAGGACCTACTATAAAGAAGGCATTCCCGAGGAGATGCAAATCCATCAATTATCGG
Organism: uncultured Staphylococcaceae bacterium; assembly: GCA_964409745.1. Taxonomy (GTDB): domain Bacteria; phylum Bacillota_I; class Bacilli_A; order RFN20; family CAG-826; genus UBA4951. The sequence continues at coordinate 1,028 of CAYPED010000137.1, forward strand.
AATCTTTCGTCTCTCTTATCTGCTTCTGGGTTGAAGGCGGATGCGCCCTCACACCGGAAGAATTAACGAAATATTTCGAAAAGTTATATGCCTAAAGGCATTAAAATTTCTTAGACCTATTGCATTTTTTGTTCGATATTTAGTAGAATAATATCATGTCAAGCGACATGCTTTATATGGTATACGACACCGCAATCGGCGATGTCACAATCTGCGCGGATGATAGAGCGGTTACTCGTCTTTATTTTGGTGCATACGATCCTGAAGGCTACTACAACGAAGAGAATATCCGTTTGTTAGACGCCATCATGGAATTAAATAAATACTGCTACGGGCAGATGAAAAACATCGATGTCCGTCTTAGACCGGAAGGCGATAGCTTTGCCCAACAGGTCTTTGCCTATGTTAGGACCATCCCTTACGGCGAAACCAAGACCTATAAGGAAGTGGCTATGGGCATCGGAGAGCCTGACGGAGTCAAGGAAGTCATGGAAGTCCTATGTGCTAACCCTATCCCAATCTTCATCCCTTGCCATCGCGTTGTGGGCGAAGGGGATGACCTCGGCATCTATTGTGGCAACCTCGACCTTAAGAAGCGCCTTATTCATATGGAAAAGGCTAACGCTCCAAGATTTGCCTTATTGGGAATGTAAGAACAAATAATTAAGACCTGCCAATTGGTGGGTCTTTTTTTGTTGTTGAGTTGAAAGTATGAAAAATGACGACGAAAACTGCTATTAGATGGTGAGAGACAATACTTTTAAGACAAAAAAAGCTAAATTCACCATGATTGGTACCCAAAGGAGAGTGACGATGTATATAGAAAATAACACCACGGAATTAAAAGAATGTTATACGGACAATATTGTCAGAGACATCGTTGCCTTTTTAAACACCGATGGCGGCCGAATATTCATAGGCGTAGACGATAATGGCAAAACAATTGGGATTCCGCTCAAAGAAACTGATGAAATCCAAAAGAAGGTGTCGGATTGCATAGCGACGCAAATCGAGCCGAATCCACAAAGCGAAATCAGTATTTCCTCAATTCCGTATGATGAAAAGTGTTTGATTAGAGTTTTTATTGTCAAAGGTGTCAAACCCCTGTATTGCATTAAAAAATACGGATTCTCATCGAAGGGTTGCTTGGAAAGAATTGGTACAACTTGTAGAGAAATGAGCCCAAGCGAGATCAAACATCGATATGAAAATAATTTCCTTGATGATGATTATATTTTGAAGGCCCCATCACATTATTGCCCGTTAACTTTCGATATAATGAAAATCTTATTGACTAGCAAAGGGTTTCATCTTAATGAGGACACTTTCTGTTCGAGCTTTAGTCTCAAAAATACTAACGGAAAATATAATCTTATGGCCGAATTGCTAGCCGATAAAAATATGGTCTCGCTCATCTTCGTTAAGTTCAGAGGCTCTACGAAGGCATCAATCTCGGAACGAAACGATTACGGAGACCAAAGCATTCTCTTAGGCCTCCAAAGATTAAAAGATAGATTGATTGCTGAAAACATCTGTGTGACTGACACGACGGTAAGGCCAAGAATCGATCAGTATTTATACGATATGGACTGTGTAAATGAGGCTCTGGTCAACGCGATCGTTCATAATGACTGGACGATTTCCGAACCGCTTGTCTGTTTTTATGAAGACAGGCTTGAAATTACTTCTCACGGTGGAATTCCAAACGGAATATCGAAAGATG
>CAYPED010000138.1:0-2718 GCA_964409745.1 uncultured Staphylococcaceae bacterium
CTTTTATGGCAGGTCTATGACTCCTATTGTTCGAGAATGTTGTCAGAGATGTTCGCCAAAGCCTTGAACGGCCTTCCAAAAGACGCTATCCCAACCAAGGAACAGCAAGAAGGAGTTCAATACATCGTTGGCTGCGTCATGGCCTTGGATAACCTCGCGGCCTTGATCATGCTCCCGATTTTCGGAAGATTGTCAGACAAAACCCACACCAGGATCGGCAAACGTATGCCGTACATCTTGATTGGCACCTTCGTCTCGGCCATCGCTTTCCCGTTCATCCCGCTTATGTTCTATTGGAACAACTTAGCCGGCATGATCGCCATGATCGCCATCGTCATCTTCTTCATGATGATGTATCGTAACCCAGCCGTCTCTTTGATGCCAGACATCACCCCGAAACCTTTACGTAGTAAAGCCAACGGCATCATCAACGTCATGGGCTATATGGGCGGGGCTGTTGCCATCGTCCTCGGCATGTTCTTCTCCTTAACCAAATTCTTGGGTTATAGCAAATACGATGCGGACGGAAACGCCATCGTCGAAGCTACCGCCAAAATGGGCAATATTTGGGTCATCGAACTCCCATTCTTGATTGCCTCCGTTATCATGATCATCTCTTGCATCGTCCTATTCTGCACGATCAAAGAGAACCAGCTCGAAGTCGAGATGCGTGGTCAGATGGAAGAAGGCGAGAAATACGCCGAAGTCGCCGACACCGTCACCGAAGATGCCCCAATGACCAAATCCAATAAGCGTATGCTTATTCTTATCTTGGTCGCCGAAGTCTTCTGGTTCATGGCCTCCAACGGCGTCTCCACCTTCCAAACCAACTACTTCACCATCTATCTTGGCAAAGAATTCTCGATGTCCATCATCGTCACTCTCGTTTCCGGCGTTTGCTCGGTGGTCGGTTTCTTGACCGCTGGCCTCATCGCCGACAAGATCGGACGTAAATGGACCCTTATGACCGGCTTATTCGGTGGGGTTCTAAGCTATGTGTTGTTCGCCATGCTGCCTTTATACTCTTCCAGCACCACTTTAGCCACGGCCATGTTAATCGTCATCTGGGCTATCAACGGCTATTCATTCTCATTAATCCACACCAACTCCTTCCCGATGGTCGTCGAACTTTGCCCATCCAAGAAGATTGGTCAATTCACCGGCTTCTATTATGCCGCCTCCATGTTGGCGCAGACCGTCACCCCGGTGGCCTTGGGCTTGCTTATCGCCCAGCTCCCAATCGGTTTCAAGGTCTTGCCATATTATGCCTTAGCCATGATGGTCATCTCCTGCATCGTTTTCTTCTTCGTTGAAAACGTCAAAGGAAAGAAGACCTCCACTAAGAAAGGCTTGGAAGCTTTAGGAGATGATGACTAATGCCAGCTATCCTCGTACATTACACCTTTGCCTATAGGCACATGAGAGATGAGGCGCGCCCTTTCGAAAAGGCCGTCTGCCTCGGCTCTCAAGGGCCTGATTCCTTCTTCTTCTATGGCTATGGACTTCATAGCAAGAAGACCAGGCCAAACGTCAAAGGGATCCAGGAATATGGACATTATCTCCATCGATTGGACATCTCCACGGTTTATCCTTTATTCTTTGAATACGCGAACAAATCTGAATATAAGGATTTAATCTATGCGTATGTGGAAGGCTTGCTCCTCCATTACTCTGTGGACCGCAACTGCCACGGCTTCGTCTTCTCCAGAGCCGGCGATAACATCGGCGACCCTTCTGACAAAGTCAATTGGGGCGTCAAGCATGTCCAATACGAAGGAATGCTCGATTATTGCATCGGGAGAAAAGCCGGAACCTGGACCAGAAAGACCTGGAACTGCTTAGCCTTGGATGATAACGATCTCAAAGAGATTTCCAAAGCCTGGAAATACGTCAACGATAATTCGGTTAAAACCGAAGGATTCGATGAACTTACCTTCTATAAAGCCGTTAAGGATTTCCGCTTCGTCAGACACCTTATCGATGGCTGCGGAGCCCTCTCTGGTGGCTTCGTCAGAATGGTGGCCGGAAAGAACTCCGTTCCATATGGCCTTCACCTTCCGAAGAAGATGCCGAAGTTCCTAAAGGATTATGACTTCATGAACGCCGGTCATTCCGAATGGCAAGACCCATATGACGGAAGTATCCATAATGAGACCTTCCCGGATATGATCCATAAGTCCTTCCCGTTATACAATTCCTTCGTCGAGATGCTTGAAAAAGCCAAAAACGGAGAAGACGTCAAGGACGAATTCAAATCCTTGGTCAACGGAATCGATCACGAAAGCTCCCCAAACGGAGCCAAGCGAAAGTTCCGTTCCCCGATCTGGAAAGACTAAAATCATGCCTTCTACCATAAAATGGTAGGAGGTTTTCTTTTCGTCATTGGCAATGCCTGGGGTTGGCTATGTGCACATGGGTGAAAGTATGCTATCATCAAATTAACAAGAGACACGCCAAATGGAAAAGACGCGCCAGATTAGCGAAACAATCATAGGAACCTCGATTCTTTTTATCATATCTTTATGCCTGCTTTCGTGCGACGGCGGCAACAAGAGGACGAATGCATTCGTGGCGTATTTTTGAGGGAATCGCCGAAGAAAACAAAAGCATTTCAACTCATTTGGTTTTTAACGAGATAAACGAGAACGATTACTTGAATGCCGCCGGCATCAATGTCGTTCAAGATTCGTGGAATCTAAAATATTATAGCCTCGAGTT
>CAYPED010000139.1:0-2680 GCA_964409745.1 uncultured Staphylococcaceae bacterium
GGGGTGACCAAGGAACAAGTCGTGGAATTCTCTTCTACTTTCTTGGGCTTCGAGTTGGATTACATCAACGACAATCACCCGGGGAAGTTGTATCCAAAGGAAGAAGAGACCTTCAAGAAACTAACCGAGATGGGATACGAAGTATATATCGTCTCTAATTGCCAGAAGGGATACCTTGAAGCCTACCTTAAAGCCTATCCCGAATGCGCGAAATACGTGAAAGGCATCCTTTGTTGGGGCGACACCGGCCTCCCAAAGAGGGGCACCATCAGACAAATAATCCAAGACCATAACATCGATAAGGCTATCTACGTCGGAGATACCTCCTTTGACGAGATCGAAACCCGAGGGGCTAACCTTCCATTTATCTTCGCTTCATATGGCTTCGGAACCCCGATAGACCCCGATGAAACCATCTATGGCCTCGAAGAATTGCCCAATAAAGCGAAAAAGTATCTCGAAGAAAATTAAGTTGTGGTATATTATGTGCCAGTGCGCCCGTAGCTCAGCCGGATAGAGCAACTGCCTTCTAAGCAGTAGGTCAACCGTTCGAGTCGGTTCGGGCGCGCCAATAAAACGATAAAAGGCAGTCAAAGAAGGCTGCCTTTTTTCTTTGCTTTGCTGGTTCCTAAAACAAAAAGTCGCTTGATTTTTGGTGCAAGATTAGGGAAAAGTCGCTTGAAAATTGGTGCAGGTTGCCACAAAAGTCGCTTGATTTTTGGTGCAGCAATCCACTTCAAGCCATCATTCTTATCAATTATTCAGCATAGCTGAATCAAATCCTTTTCAATCTGTTCTTTGAAGTAGTTATCCATGAAGGAAGTGGTGAAGAGGAGGTCGACTTTCTTTCCGAGGCGCTTCTCGAGTTCTTCTTCGAGTTCGCCTTGCTCTATTAAGGTGGAAATATCGCCCTTATCGCAGAGGATATCGACATCACTGTCTTCGGTGGCTTCGCCCCTGGCGTAGCTACCAAATAGATAGACTTTATCAATATGGTATTTACCTAAAACTTCTTTAAGGACGCTTTTGATGGTGGACAATTTCAAAATGCTTGGTCGGATATCTTTCTTGATCAAATCCAATACATATCCGTTCTTGGATGAAACGTTTTCTAATTTAGAGACGATGTCCTCTTCTTTTTTGGGGATTCTTAAAAGAATCGACGTATAGGATTTCTTATTATATGAGGCTATATAGGATTCTTTTTTGTTAGGCATGGGTCTCTCTTTCCGCGTATATGATAGCATATATTCACAAATGCGTAAATAAAGCCTCCAAATAACGGTGGTCCATCTTTATATCCATCACCGAATGAATGCACGATAAACCCCGATGTAATATAATTGCCCCATGACCAAGCCCGCCTTAGATATCAACTACCAAGGTCTTATCTATCTAACCGATGATGGAGATACTAACCACGTCCCTTCTATCTTAGGAGACGTCAGTTTTGATTATCACTACCCATCTATCGATTACGAATACGAGTCCTGCTACATGGGCTTCCTCAATGAGGAAATAGCCTACAAGGACTTCGCTTCGCTTGAAAAGTCATATGCGGAACATGCCGTAGAAGAATTCCGAGTTAAATACATCAAAGCCTCCGATGAGAAATATTTCATTTCCACATCTCACCTAATTAAGGAATATAAGGCCTTCAAAGAAGCCTATGAATCCCTTAAAGCCAGCGGCAAGAAAATCAACTACGACAAGGATCCCGCGAAAGGCTACCTAAGGTTCGCCGATAACCATAAAGAGATAATCAAAGACCTAGATATCCGTTTCTCACATCTTGGTTACTATCTTGCCTACGATAACCCTAAAGACGGGGTGATGGGGGCTCTTAAAACCTTTGAGCCCAATCCCGACATCGACTACTTGAACTATCTGTTATTCCTCGATGAATTCTATAAGTTCAAATCCAAGGAAATCAGAAGAAACAAAGAAGACGATATCAAGGGGCTTAAGTTTGATTATCAATCCCTCATAAACGATTTAAAGAAGTTGCTTAAGGACCACGAGAAAGCAGGCATCGTCTATCTAACTTTAAGCATGCCGAAAAGGCTTATAAGCCAGGATATCGGCTCTCTCAAGGACCTCACCATCGATACTTATTTAAAACTTGAACCCAATAAAATCTATTACATAAAAAAAGACCAAGTGATGGTTTTACCATCAAATGGTCTAAGAGAACTAAGTTAAACTTAGTAGATTTTGATTTGCATCGCTGGGCGGATACCGACGGTAGTGTCGTTGTTCCACATCGTGGTTATGCCACCTTTGTAATTGACCTTCGAGATATCGGTATTCGTGCCAGAAACAGGGGATCTCGTCGCATAATTGCCATATCCGACGCAATTAGGTTCGGACGTGCCACTATAGGGAGTGGCGCCACAGGCTAAAGCGTAGTCAGTCACCTTGCACATTCTGGTCGAAGAAGCACCGGTAGAAGTAGCAAAACCATAATCGGCATTTATAAGGTCTTGATAGCTCAAAGGATAGACCTTATCGGTGGTATTCTCGCATGTCTTGTCGTTGGTGGAACTGGAGGTGGTGGCAGCGCTGTTATCGACGGTCACGGTCTGAATCAAGGAATCGCCAAAGCCGAAAGCGACGTTATAGAAGCTTCCGTTAAGGACCTTTCTGATGTTCGAATTCTTGTAATTGTTGCTATCGCCCC
>CAYPED010000140.1:0-2679 GCA_964409745.1 uncultured Staphylococcaceae bacterium
CGTTGAGAAGCACGGCAAGAAGAAATGCATCATCTATGGCTCCGTCATCGGCGCTGCCGTCCTCGCCTTAGTCTTAGGCTTGGGCATTGGCCTCGGTGGTAACAAAGAAGCCCCAATCATCGAAGCGAAAACCTGGAAAGAAAGAGCCGATGAAATCGCCGCCTTGCACGAGTCCGCTGACTATAAGGCCCCAAGCAAGGTCACCATCAGTGTTAAAACTAAGGATAAAACCGCCTATTCCGATGGCATGACCGACGATTCCGTCAGTAATGCCACCTTCGCTATCGACACCGACAATTTCATGATTTACGGCAAATCCTACGACAATCACCAATACACTGGTGACACCCAGAAAATTACTTATCACCATGGTGATGAGTCTTATGTCGCCGATTCCGAATTCTGGTTCTGGCTCGAAGAAAGCGAAAATCGCGCTTACATCATGGCCACGGTTGGCACCGAGACCAAATCTATGTATTCCATCGTTACCGACCAAAAAATCGCTGAACTCAAAGCCGACCCAGACCAAGGGCTTCGCGATCTTTGCGACGACTGCGAGCAGGCTTTCGATAACCAATTGAGGAATTTGAAAGCCTATGACTTCCTCGAATATTATTCTTGGGCCGACCCAGATAGCACCATCACCGCTCTTTCGGACATGTTCCCACCTGCAGAATTCTATGATGAATATTACGATGATTTCATGGATGATGGAATCGCTTATGTCGACGGTGGCGATTTAGCCGCCGACTATACCAAGACCAGCCTTGAACTCCGTTCATCTGGTGCCGGAAACGTCAGCTTTGCCTTCTCTGGCAAGACCGATGAAGATATCACCGATTATTCCTCCGCTGGCGTAGACGAAGTCACCCACGTCTCGGCTAAAGTCTCCTATAAGCTCTCCTATGACAACTACTGCTGGTCTGGCTATGATATCGAGAAGAAAGGCACCGTCAATCTTACTTTTGATTTGACCGCCGAATGCGACTATAACGTCCATTACAATCTCGACTATACCGCCAAGATCAAAAAGCCAACTGCTAAAAACCTCATCAACACGATGGCTTAATTCCTACCCAAGGAAACAAAATGGTGCACCCTAATTGCGGTGCACCTTTTTCTTTGCCTAAGTAAAATATAGTTATGACTTATCTTGCTTATTACGAATCTATACTTGGAAAGATAATCCTTAGAAGTGATGGCAAATCACTTACTGGGTTATGCTTCGAAAGTCAAAAACATCAGACATCATCAATAAATGAAGTCCTAAATGATGATTTGCCGATCTTTAAGAAAACCATCGATTGGCTAGATATATATTTCGGTGGAGGAATCCCTTCGTTCTTCTTATATATCTTTTCTAGTTTGGAATAATTGCTGGTTTCTTTCATTTGCACCTTATTATTTATAAAATAGAGTGCATTTGCGAGTCCAGTGACATAAATTCTAAAGAAGCGATAAAGAATACGCTTGGAAATCAGATGACTAAGTCGTTCAATTGATAGGGTTTTATGAAAGAAGTTTTCCATTCGCCGGCATTCATCAAACTAAGAAAGGCCATTGGGGTTCTTATCCCGTTGGCTTTTGCCGTTTATAACGGTGTGTTAGGTTTCCTCCACAGCACCATCTGGAACATCTCTATATTCGGTTATTACCTATTATTGTTTTTTATTAAATTGTTGTTAACGGTTTCGGACTCCGTGATAGGCCCAGACAAAGCCCTCCAAAGAAGGAAAATATACATTGTTTCCTTCGTAATTCTTTTGATTATCAACTTGGCTTTGGTGGCTCCTGGCGTGTTCTTGATTAGAAACCAGAAGATAGTCAAAGCGGACCTTATAATCTCCATCGTTATGGCCGTCTATGCTTTTTACAGCGTCTCCATCTCCATTTATAACTTGGTCAAAGTCAATAAGACGGATAATCTCCTAAACAAGCAACTAACTTTAGTCTCCTTTGTCAACGCGATAGTTTCCATCATCGTCTTGCAGAACACCTTAATCAACGTAAACGGCGGGATGGATGAAGAGATGAAGACTTTGTCTTCCGTGACCACCTTCACGTTTATAGCCATCCTGATCTTCATCACCATCTTCTCCTTTGTTAAAAACATGAAGAAGGAACAATCTCTCTAGTCTATTTCCCTGAGGGTCTATAAAATAGAGACATGGAACAAATAATAAGAGACGCCTCATTTAGAATCCTCGGTTATATCGAGACTCGATCTAACGGAGAAAAAGTGGCCATGGACTATTCAAGAAAGATCCTTGGCTACTATGATCCAAGGAGCAACGCGACCATGGATTATTCTCGCCGTATCATCGGCTATGGCGATATGTTATCGAGTCTGATTAGATAACTATATATTGACCATTACCTTTGGTGATGGTCTTTTTATTAAGCGATAAGGAGATACATTATGGATAACGAAGTAATCACTAATATCAAAACCCGCAGAAGTGTCCGTTCGTTCTTAGACAAAGTCCCTGATGACGAACTAATCAATAAAATAACCGAAGCCGGGACCTACGCCCCAACGGGAATGAACAAACAATCCCCAACCATCGTGGTTATCAAAGACAAAGAGACAAGAAATATATTGTCTAAAATGAACGCCGAGATAATGGGAAGAACCGGAGACCCATATTATGGAGCCCCTATTATCATTCTCGTTCTTGC
>CAYPED010000141.1:0-2676 GCA_964409745.1 uncultured Staphylococcaceae bacterium
GACCCTTATCAACTACCTCTTCTCGGATATCTCCACGGTGGGCTATGGCGCCGTTTTAGCCGCTAGCTTCATCTCTCTTATCCCGGCCGTCGTGGTCTTTATCGTCATTCAACGTTACATCAAGGAAGGCATCAGTTTAACTGGCGTAAAATAATATGAATACCAACAATTTATCGAACATTTATCTTAAAAAGGACGGAATCCGCAAAAGGGAGTCCTCCTACGATATAAGCGGTGGCAACGACGACCGCATCTATATCCAGCCTAACGAAGAAAGAGTCATCTTTGACGTCCATTGTTCAGGTTTGATTGAGCATATTTGGATGACCCAGATGAATTATGGCGACACCATCGAACCGGGTGCCTTCCGCAAGGTCTATCTTAAGTTCTTCTTTGAAGATAGCCAGTATCCAAGCGTTTTGGTCCCTCTCGGCGACTTCTTCGGCATGGGACATGGTGAATCTAAAAACTTCGTCTCTGCCCCACTCCAAATGTCTCCGGAAGATGGAAGAGGCCTCAATTGCTGGTGGCCAATGCCATTCAAGAAAGCCTGTAAAATCGCAGTGGTCAACGAATGCGACACCACATTGATGCTTTATTACTACATTGATTATCAAGTCAAAAAGCATAAAGAAGATATCTGTTACTTCGGAGCCATCTGGCATAGAGAAAACCCATGCAAAGGCAAAGATTATCACGATTTCCCGACTAGACACGATTTCCTCTTTGAAGGGAAAAACGTCGATGGCAAAGATAACTACGTTTTATTGGATATTAAAGGCAAAGGCCATTACGTTGGTTGCAACCTCAATATTCATAACCTAAGCGATTGCTCAGAATGGGACTGGATTGGCGAAGGAGATGACTTCATCTTCATCGACGGCGAAGAATACCCGTCTATTCATGGGACCGGCACCGAAGACTACTTCAATACCGCTTGGTGTCCAACCCAAGTCTATAACGCCCCATATCACGGAATCATCAAAGGCGGAGATCCTAACTGGAAAGGGAAAATAACCTATTACCGTTACCATATCATGGATCCGATCACCTTCGATAAATCCATCAAAGTGACCATTGAACACGGTCACGACAATCATCGATGCGACGACTGGTCGTCCACTGCTTATTTCTACACCAGTGAGCCGTATCAAATTACTTCTGATTTGCCTTCCAAGGAAGACCGCCTTCCTTTGGAAGAAAATAAATAATTATCATGGGAGGAAATATATGCATAGTTATTTATTAAGTCTTGCATTATTGGGACTTGTCGGTGGCATCACTGGCCCAGTTCCGCATAATGGAAGCAGCGCCGGACCGGAATACATCTATGGCGAAAACATTATTCCTAACGGCGATTTCTCAGTCAGTGCCGGCCAATATGTTTTGCCGACTGCTGCCCCAACTAGTGGCATCGTCGCCGGTATCGGCCCAATCGACGCCAACCAAATCGTGGCTATGGCCGAAGAAGGAAACGAAACCAACACTGTCCTTAAACTTTCGGGAACTGGTTGGTCCAGCTTCTGGAAATCCTTAGCCATCGTCCCGGGAAAGACCTACGATGTCTCGTTCGATTACAAAATCGTCGGCACTTGTAACAACTTAGGCTTCGCTTTCTGGTCTCCATCGGCTGGAAACAGAAACCCGGAAATCAACTTATTCGATTCCACTCAGGCCGCTGATGTAACCACCAGTGAAAAGACCAATGGTTGGAAAAACGCCAAAGTCGCTCGTTTATTCGATGCCAGCCAGACTTTCGACTCAATGCAGGTCTGGTGCAACACCACTGATGCCACCATCTATTTGGATAACTTCAGCATCATTGCTCAAGGCGAAACCGATAACATCTTCATCGGTGGCGATTTCGAAGGCTTCTTAGACTACGCTACCTCTTCCATCAGCTCTACCCCAGATAGCGATGGCATCTATGGCACCAACGCCACTTTAGGCAAGAACTGCGTCAAGATTGACAACGGTGGCTCTTATGGTGTTACCGTCGATGGTTTAAAAGAAGACCTTTATACCGTCAAAGTCGGTTTTGATGATAATGGTTTTGCCACTGGCGATAAGTTCATCTTCAAGGTTTACTCCCCGTCTGGCGATAAGGAAATCGTCCTTAAGGATGATACCCTTCTCCGTCACAGCACGACTTTCGATGGCATCGCTGATGCCACCAAGGTCGAATTGCTCTACACCGGTGCCTCTTCCGTCACCGTCACCGAATGGAGCGTCAAGGCTACTTATGAATATGCTTTCGACCCATCCAAGACCTACTACGAATCCAAGAACTACGTCGTCAACGGCGATTTCGAAGCCTTTGACGAAGGTACTAAGTTCTCCGAGAATCAGCTCGAAGGTGCTTGGGGTTCCGTTTCCTTGGATAACCCAGGCAGAATCATCAAAGACGGCGACACCAAAGTCGCTGGCATCGGCAAAATCGAAAGCACCGACACCAAGAACTATTCTTCGATGTTCTTGATGACTCCGGACGATATCACCATTGGTGATTTGGTCCGTTTCGAATACGACTATAAGCTCAACATCAACGATGAAGCTACCACTTATACCGAAATCAACTCTTGCTTCGTCGGTGGCGCTAACCAGAGCTACTACTTGATGGACTTAAGAAAACTCGGCAAAGACGCTTCCTACACCTCCACTTCTGGTGTCGAATCC
>CAYPED010000142.1:0-2672 GCA_964409745.1 uncultured Staphylococcaceae bacterium
TCTTACTCCGCGATTTTAGGCCAGGATATGGACGAAAACGAAGCCACCGCCTTGATTAAAGCAGACAAAGAGAAACTTTGTAAGGTTTTGAAGGTCTTGTCCTTTGCCTTATGCAACGCCGATTCCTTATTGTCCCTTCAAAAGGTCATCCTTTCGGGGGCTTTATTGTCGGATGAGGAAGTTTTGGAGGCTTTGAAGAAACAAATCATTTCCTTGAACCCTTCCTTTGATTTAGAAAAGATTTCCCTTTACGAGAATTATCTCGATATTAACGAAATAAAAGGCGCACTTGGCGCCTTTAATAGAACATTTAGATAAGCGTTATTCGCCAATCTGAATTTCGTTATTTTCGACTTGCTTCTTAAGAAGCGCTTCTTTTTGATCTTGGAGATCGGCGGTCTTCTTCTTATTGAGTCCATAGAGGAAGAACAAGACAAGGGCGAGCAATAAGAACAAGCCAGCTGGGATGGCGGTAGCCATATAGTACATCTTGTTGAGAGTATCATCGGACTGGCGCGCGCCGGCACCTGTCTCGTAGTTCATGGCGATTAAGGCGGAGTTGACGGCGATGGCGGCTAAGACCTGACCCATCTTTCTGAAGAACATGAAGGTGGAATAAGAGGAACCATCGTTACGGAGACCGGTCTTGACTTCGACGTCATCGATGGCGTCAGTGGCCAAAGCCCACATTTCAAGACCGATGATGGAGATACCGAAACCGCTAATTAAGCAGAATGGCAAGAAGACGACTGGATGGAGGGTGACGACATCCTTCAAGAAGATAAGGATGACGTTTGGAATAGCGGCAAGTAAGCCACCGACGGCACAGACTTCCTTCTTACCGAACTTCCTGACCATTTTGCCAGCGAAGAACATGAGGATGACCATTGGGGCATAAGTGCAAGCCTGAGAGGCTAAGTTCATCCAGTTAGCGGAGAACAAATCGTTGAATAAGTAGGTGTAGAAGGACTGAGTGAACATCTGTCCGGCTAAGAGCAATAAGCCAACCAAGCAGACGGCAATGAAGTTACGGCTCTTAAGCAAAGTGCCGGCAATATGCCAGGTTTCGCCCTTTTGGCGTGGTTTTGGATTGGCAACGACTCTTTCCTTGTTGCACTTATAGGCAACGAAGAGAAGGACGCAGGCGATAACCGCCATAACGGCGACGCCGATGATGATTGGGAGCCACTGGACTTCGGTCAATTGCTTGCCGTTTTCGCCCATTTTGGCTGAGCCATCTTCGTCATAGAGCTTCTTGGAGTAGAACATCGTTAAGATCAAGACCGGCATTGAACCTAACGCGCTTCCGACGGAACGGAAGACTGATAATCTGTTTCTTTCCTTATCATCGGTAGTAACAACACTTGCCAAAGATCCATAAGGAATCTGATGGACGGTGTAAAGCATACCGAAGAGGATATAGGTGCAAGTAGCAAAGACGCAGGTACCGACCGTGCCCATGCTTTGGGCCATGGCGGAGTTCGGCAAGAACATCAAGACCGTGGAAATGGCTAATGGGATAGCGACCCATTTCATCCATGGACGATAACGTCCATCCTTTCCAGGCTTTCTGATATCGACGATACGTCCCATGATCGGGTCATTGATCGCGTCCCAAACACGGGCGACGATGAACATGATCATGATGAATAATGGGGTTAATCCAAGTACGTCGGTGTAGTACTTCTGGAGAACCGTGGTGACTGTGCCGAAGCATAAACAACCGGCAAAGTCGCCTAAACCATAGCCGATGTAATCCTTGGCTTTCAAACCTGAGGTTTTGGAAATATAAGAGCGGTCACTCTTAACTTCCGTTCTAGTTTCTTCTTCCATAATTGAGAAACCTTTCGTTTTTTATAAGTATATATACTTAAAGCCTAACTTCAAATAGTTTTTTAAGTCAGTTAAAAAATAAGTATATATCCTATATTAGTTATATTAGTCATGAATAAAAGTTCACTCAAGGAAAGAAAAAGAAAAAGGTTCGATGGCTCGAACCTTTCTTTGTTTTTTTATTCGGCTAAGGTCTTTTCGAGTTCGTCGACCAATTCCCTCATTCGGTTGACCACCGCCATGAACGGTTCTTTGGTGGTTAGATCAACGCCAGCCTTCTTAACCTGGTCGATCGGATATTCCGAACCACCGGATTTAAGGAGATTGATGTGATTCTCGAAGGCCCCTGGCCTACCTTCCTTGAAGTTCTTATAAAGAAGCATCGAGGCGGTATAGCTGGTAGCGTATTGATAGACGTAGAACGGGGTGTAGAACAAGTGAGGGATATAAGCCCAAACCAAAGGTTTATAGACTTCTTCCCTGATGTCGATGCCGTAATAAGTCTGATATAACTTAACCATCTCGTTAGATAAGACTTCGTGGTTGATTGGTTCACCCTTTTCAGCCATCTTAGCGATTTCGTATTCATATTGTCCGAACAAAGCCTGTCTATAGAAAGTGGAAGAAATCTCATCGATGGCCTTTTGGAGGAGGGCGATCTTGGTGGATTTGCTAAGATTACCTTTCTTAAGGAGATAATCTAAAAGATTATGTTCGTTGAAGGTCGAGGCGATTTCGGCGACGAAGATGGTGTAGTTGCTCTTCATTAACGGTTGAGCTTCCATCGCATACAAGGTATGGACGGAGTGGCCGGATTCATGGGCCAAGGTGAAGACATC
>CAYPED010000143.1:0-982 GCA_964409745.1 uncultured Staphylococcaceae bacterium
CCAGTGGATATTTCTCGGTGAGATTGGAGGCAATATCGTCGATTTCGTTGTCTTTGACATCCTCACCAGCGAAGATGGTAATCAAGGATGTGTCTTCATCGATAAGGGAGCCAAGGACATCGTTCAAGGCTTGTTCTTTGTCTGGGACGCAGGAGACGATGCTATGCTTTCCAGTCATAGCGAGGTATTGGTCTTTGGTGACATGAACCCCATCGATATCGGTATCTCTGGTAGCGAAGGTGACGGAACCGGACTTAACGCTCGAGATGGCGTCTTTCATGGCTTCGAAGGCTTCTTCTCTATCGCCGTCTTCAGCAAACTGCATCATGCTGGCAATGCCTTCGGGAATAGTACTGGTCGGTACGACTCGGATCTTCTGCTCATCATTGCTCAAGAGTTCGGCGGCTTGATTAGCGGCCATGATGATGTTGGAGTTATTCGGGAAGATATAAACGTTATGGGCGTGGACTTCTTCGATGGCTTTGGTGAAGTCTTCGGTTGACGGATTCATAGTTTGTCCGCCGGAAACGATGGAAGTAGCGCCTAATTCTTTGAACACCTCATCCAATCCTGAACCGGAAGAGACGACGATGGTAGCGTTCTCCGCCCACTTCTTTTCTCTCTTTCTTTCGATGTTGGATTCCATATCCATGGCGGTATGGCCGTTGGAAATGTTGTCGTGTTCTTCGGACATATTCTCGATGGTGATGGTGAGGAATTCGCCATAATTCTGGGCGTAATTCAGCATCGTGCCAGGAGATAAGGTATGAACGTGGACTTTGACGATGTCGCCATCGTGGACCAAAACGACGGAATTGCCATGTGTGGCCAAGAAAGTTTCGAATTTCTTATCGACAAATGGACGCTTGCCTTCTTCTGGTTTTCCTAAACGGAGCAAAAATTGGGTGCAATAACCATATCCTTCTTCGCTTTCAGAGAGCTTGGCTCCGGCATATCCTTCTCCATTTTTGAGGAAGGAAGC
>CAYPED010000143.1:992-2669 GCA_964409745.1 uncultured Staphylococcaceae bacterium
CTTCTTTCGACGAACTTGCCTTTGATGGCTTTAAGCATGCCTTCCATCACGAAGCATAAGCCCGCGCCGCCGGAATCGACGACTCCCACTTCCTTAAGGACCGGAAGGAGATCCGGGGTATGTTTCAAGGATTTCTTAGCAGCTTTGAAGAGATAATCCATCGCCTCTTCGATTGACATATCTTTTTTGGCCTCGAAGTGCTTGGCTAAATCTTCGGAAGATTCTCTGATAACGGTAAGGATGGTGCCTTCAACCGGGTTATTGACGGCTTTATAAGCCACCTTTTTGGCTTCTTCCCAAGCTTCGACGAAACCTTTGACGCCGATTTTCTCTTTGCCGCTTAAGCCATTGGCAAAACCAGAGAAAATCTGGGAAGTGATAACGCCCGAATTGCCACGAGAGCCCATGACCAAGCCAGTCGCGAAAGCCCTGGCGATATTATAAATATTCTCATCGTTTCGATTGGCAATCGCGGTCGAACCAGTCGTAAGGGTGAGGTTCATATTGATGCCAGTGTCGCCATCTGGGACAGGGAAAACGTTCAGTCTATCGACTTCCGGGTAATGGTTATAGAGATTATTCGCGCCACTGATAAGGATTTTTTTAAGATCCTGGCCATTTAAATATTTCATGCTTCGATATCCTTAAGATCGTTAACGTAGATGCCCACTTTCTTAAATGGGATCGAGAAGGTCTTTTCTAATACGTAAGAGACTTTGCTCTGAATCTGATTGGCGATCTCAGTGATCTTGACGCCATGGAAAAGGCAGACATAGACATTGATGCTATATCCGGTTTTCTCTTCGTGGATCTGAATGCCACGGGTGAAGTCATCATCGCATAATTTGCTGCCTGGCTCTTTGCCAGTTAAGCCAACCACCCCATAGCATTCCAAAACCGTCCTCGCGACAACCGAGGCGATGGCTTTATTGGTTATTTGTATGTTGCCATAAGGCGTGGATGAATCAGTATTCATAAAATTGCGTAATTAAAATTGTGTATATTAATTATGCCGTAGGCATAAGACATACGCAAGAGGATATTTAGGACGCCAATTCTTTGAAACGTAGAAGGAATTTTTAATAAAGGAAACAAAAAAGACCCTCTCAAAAAAGGGCCTATAAAAGAAAAAAGCCCGGCAGCGTGCTATTCTCCCGGCCGGAGCCGATACCTTCGCCACTACGGTGCTTAACTTCTGTGTTCGGGATGGGAACAGGTGGAACCACCGCGTCATCACCACCGGACTTTTTTCTTTGTCTGTTCTTTAGAAACTGGATATATCAAACATATTCTATCATGTACTTTAATCAAATTGTGCGACTTAACTTACATTTAAAATTTAAATTAGTGAAATTAAGCCCTCGGGCTATTAGTATCGGTCTCCTGAACAACTTCGCAATGCTTATATGCTTACAGATCCGACCTATCAACCCCCTAACTTTGGGGGGCCCTTACTTCTTTCGAATGGGAAGTCTCATCTTAGGACTAGCTTCACGCTTAGATGCTTTCAGCGTTTATCTATTCCGGAGGTAGCTACCCAGCCATGCCACTGGCGTGACAACTGGTAGACCAGTGCTCCGTTAATCCCGGTCCTCTCGTACTAGGGACTAGCTCCTTCAAACTTCCTACGCCCACGACAGATAGGGACCAAACTGTCTCACGACGTTTTGAACCCAG
>CAYPED010000144.1:0-2539 GCA_964409745.1 uncultured Staphylococcaceae bacterium
AACAGCTTCTATATGGCTGCCATGGCCGATGGCCCATTTTCCTATACCGAAGATGGCGTTAATAAAATCGGCAGATATATCAATGGCAAATATACCAGCCCGAAACTTGACATCGATTCCTGCCGTTTCAATGATTCCGCTAACGCCGCCCTCTATTTCTTCGGCCAGTCCAGAGGCGATATCAAGAACTCTGACATCACCAAGGCCGGTGGACCTTTGATCTTCACCAACCCTCAGATTGAACCATTACCGGATGATGTCGTTTCTGCTTTAAGCTTCACTCCGACCTTCTCCACTGAGGTTAATATCGATGAAAACACCTTCCTTTCCAACTTTACCGCTGGTAAGGGTGGCTGGTTCGATGCTTATAGTGCCAGCGCCATGGCCAGCAACTTGCAATCCATGGACGGGCTTTTCACCCCTTATGGCATGTCCTTCTTAAGAACCAAGAACGACGTTAAGAAATTCAATCTTATCTTGGTCAACCTCCCTATTTCCGGAGACGAAGCCTTGCAGCTCCCATCTTTGGATGAAGGTTGCACCAATGTCACCATCAAGAAAGGTAACAACGTCATCTATAGCAACCTCGATGGCTACAAAGAGGTCATGACCGCTTACGCCGCTCTCGCGACTGCCACTCAGGCCGCTGCCTCGGCTGCAGAATTATCAGCCGCTTACAATGCTTATGCCGAAGCCGTCTCCGGCAGCTTCTATGGCAACAACTTGGCCTATGCCAACATCGAAAACGAATTGGTCTTCGCCGCCACTAATAGCGAAGGCAAGCACGAATTTGGCATCGTTAATGTCGATCAAAGCACTCAACAATACTACCTTTGCTCCAGCGACTATGCCGTCAAAGCCGGCATGGCTGCCTCAAGCATCCCTGTCACCGTTCCAAGCAGCTATCAGCCAGGTGAAACCATGAAGAGCGCGGGTTTATTGGCCGCGACTATCAACGGAACCAATGTTTATTCTGCTTCTCAATTAACCACCCCAACCACCTATAACGGCCCTAGCAACTACGGCGTTATCTTAGGCGACTATCACGCTATCTAATAATTTATGACGAACAAGGCCCTAAAAAAGAACATTTGCCTTTTTGCGGGCCTTTTCGTCGTTATAGGCCTCTCATTTGGTCTATCTTTCATCAACAAGAGCAATTACGCTCTTAACTTCTTGCCGTTCATCTTGCTCTTATTGGTCTTGATCGGTGGCTTTATCTTGCTTAAGCATTACCTCAAAGACCATAAAGCGAAATCCTTTAAGAAATCCAAATGGCTCACCAAAATGAGCGCCAGATTAGCGACCAAAGAAGGTCGTTACAAATACCTTCTTTGCTCTCTTTCCATCGTTGTCGGAATCTTATTCTTCGCCCGTTTCTATTTTTTCCGAGGCACTTATGACTATGTGGACGCCTATGGCGGAACGGGTTCTTTAACTTATTACGATATCTTCCATCTTGAAAGCCAGCTATTGATGCTTCGTCTTGATCCATTGATGCTAGCCAAATATGAGTCGGTTATCGGCACGTTGGCTTCTGATTTATGGACGGCCTTGGTCATATTGACTTTGGTCAGCGCTTTCTATTTGGAAGAATCCTCTTTAAGCGTCCGTCGTTATATCGGCGTGCCTGGCTCTATCTTAATCACCTTAGCCTTCCCAATCGTCCTTAAAGGCATTGTCGGAACCGATGCGGTTTCCTATCGTTCCATCCTTATGGGTTTGGAATTGGCTATCATCGATTTCTATTTCTTCCACAGCCTTTTCGAGGAAGGAAAGTTCAAACTGAACAAGAAAGAAGTCAGGAAAATCATCGCCGTTTTGATTCCGATGTTGCTGACGATGGCGACCGCGTATTCCCCATCTCTCTTATTCGGGAGAACGGTGGATTTAGGCGGCTATACCTTAACCAATCCGAAAGGACCGAAGAACTTATCCCATCGTATCTATCTGTATTTGGCCTTTATCTTGCCGATTATGTATTTCGCTTTGCTATATCCTATGAGCAAAGAGGAAAGAAGAGGCGTCTTGCTTCAAATATCATTAGGCACCTTGATTGGCTACGCCTCCATACATCGTTACGACATTTGGATGAATTTATCCTCCTGGCCATTGCACCTTTGCAACACCGCTATGTATACCATGCCAATAACTTTGTTATTCGCTAGTTATGGTCTTTATTACTTTACCTTCTTCGTTAACGTATTAGGCGCTTTCTTAGCCTTATTGATGCCGAATTTCTCGGAATCGTTATATGTTTTCGATCCGAAGATCGTCGCTTTCTTCATCAACCATTTGAATGCCTTCTTCATGCCGGTATTGATCGTCATGTGTGGCGTTTATAAGCGACCGAAGATGCGTTACTTCCTCTATTCTCAGATAGGGTTCTTTGTGTATTTTGCCTTCGTTATGGCGGTCAACACCATCCTTACCGCCCATGGCATCTCCAGCGACTTCTTCTTCATCAATTCCTCGTTCGTCGCCGATAAGTTAGGCGAATGGGCCAAGAATTTGTTCAAGACCACGATTACCTGGGAAA
>CAYPED010000145.1:0-2527 GCA_964409745.1 uncultured Staphylococcaceae bacterium
CAGCCAACGTTTTTGATGCTCAAATCGTGAATGAGTTTGTTGGTCTTAAGTTCGTAAATCTTCAAAGTGCCAAATCCATTACCGCCGTTATTCAAATGAGTGAACGGCATCTTCCCGGTCGGTGTTTCATAACGGATCATGATCATGTCTTTCTTGAAACAAGTCACATCCGTGACGATTTTGTAATGTTTGTCGGTTTGAATGACATGCCAATGAACATACTCGGAGCTGGAGTCATCAAAGGAGAACGTTGTCTCACATGGATGGGTGAGGAACTTGGAGAAGTTCATCTCATATTCCTTGCCTTCGATGTAGTAACCCGCCAACAACTTACGTGGCAAAGAGATGCCAAACACCTTTGGTTTCCCGCCGCCAATATCAAAGACGGAATTATTTAATTGCTTGCCAGTCACATTATCGGTGATGTTGTTGGAAGACAACCATAACCATGGGGTGGTGAAATCACTGCCCCAGTTCTTATCTTGGTAGCCATAGCTATTTTCCTTGTTGACAATGTATTCCTCGCCGTCGAAGAAGATGGTTCCTTCAAAGGTGCTCTTCATTCCTTCCGCATGCCAATACATTTCAAAGGCTTTTAAGTCGCAGAATGCTCTAGATGTTCCGTATCCAACGTTCCAAGCAACATCCTTATGGACTTTTAGATTCCAACTCATGGAACCTAAATCAGACATATCCCCATCAACGTTCTTTTTGACATCGACGCTGCCTTTCAAATGGTTCTCATCTAACTCGCAATCTCCAGCGATGATAGATATAGGACATTTATGGATAGTGACTTCATTAAGAGGAAAGAACCTATGAAGTTGTTTATGAACCTTTCCCCAGGTTCCAACATTGATCATCAAATAAGAAGGTTTTAGTTTCTTTTCCTTGGCTTCTTGGCTTTGACCGAGAACCACTTTATCAGGAGAGACTTTCGGATTGATGATGAAATATTCAATATAGAAAGCTTTCTCTTCGCCGGTAGCCTTGCTTCTAGCGGTTAAGGAGTGCCACCACCAGTCATATCCTTTTCTGGCAAAGCGGCCGTTTAGCATGTATTCGTTTTTGCGGAGAGAAAGTTTGTTGAACATAAAAATAGTTGTTTACCGATTAGATTATACTATTTCGCAAAAGAAAAAGCGCCTAGTTGCCTAAGCGCTTATTTCTTTGATTAATGCTTGCGGATGCCGCCGCCGTTTTCGCCCTTCTTGTGGACTAAGACGGTGCTTCCTTCGCCACCATTTAAGGATTCGGCGTATTCAGTCGCTTCCTTTTGGGTCTTGAAGGTCTTGATGGCTTTGGCCTTGCCGTCGCCGATCTTGCTGCCACCGGCTAAGGTGACTTTCCAAGACTTCTTATCTTCGGTCTGGGAAACGTGGTAGACCTTGACTGGCTTAGCGGCCGCTTTCTTGGCTTCTACCTTTTTGGCTGGAGCCTCTTCTTTTTTGGCGGCTTTTGGAGCCGCTTTGGTTTCTTTAACTGCCATAAAATAATGTCTCCTATTTTGGTTAGTTTTAGTTTAAGACATCATTTAGCAAATTAAAGGAATAAATTGATGCAATCTATAAAATTCTTATTCTTTTCTAAAAATTTAATGCTTTTATATCATTCGAAGAACCCTTTAACGGGGTTACTAGCTCTTTATATAAGACAGAAGAGGAACCATGTGGCGAACGTAATGATGAACACAGACGCAACGGTCAAGATACCAGCAACATACTTTCTTCGAATCTTTTCTTTCATGCACCTACTCCAAAAACTTGAATTTCAAACTGAATATGGGGCTCTCCTCAGAATCTTTGAAAAGATCAATCAAGGAGTCGTTGAATTCATATGAGAGGGAGAACAACACGTTACTCTCCTCCGTTTTGTCAATTAGGAGGGAGGAGATGAATGACTGCCCGGAATAATAGATAGGCCGAAGAGTTCTTACGTCGCCAACACAGGAGAAACTCTCTACCACATTAGAGTTTACGAAGGCGACCGTTTGGTTCTTCAAGGAGACAGAGGCTTCAAAAGTTATTCCAGTCTCAGTCATTTCATCTCCTCTATTGAAAGATAAATAATAGGTGAGTTTGGCTGTGTCAGTGAGCATCTCATCGACCAAAAATTTATCTTCAATTATCAGAAAGGAATCATATCCATTTGGATTAGTGGTTTTATCCAAAGAGAACGAGTGGGGGTTGGTGTTGGTGGCGGCAATGCCATCAACAGGTTCATAAGTGTTATGGTTCTTGCCGATTGCCCAGGTGGAAAATCCGGCGCTTACCATACATACGACTGCGGAGACGCTAATCGCCATAGGAACAGAAAGCTTCTTGGAGCGTTTAAACTTACTCATAAGAAAGACCTCCAAGGTGAACAATAGTTCATATGTGATATTGTCAATATATTAACATGTGCGTATGACACGGACATGTGTGTGTCTTGTACGAAACCTCTAGCTTTTATCACGTTTATCGCGTGAGCAAGGTCCGGCGGGGGATCATCATCTAGGTTTTTGTTCATTTGGTCAATGTTCATT
>CAYPED010000146.1:0-2491 GCA_964409745.1 uncultured Staphylococcaceae bacterium
CTTTGCCAAATCTGGACGTGTATCTGGCTTAGCTGCCGCTTTAGGCGGATTATTCGGCATCAAGCCAATCATCGCCATCACCGATGAAGGCAAGATGGTATCCGTCGATAAGACCAAAGGCAAGATGAACGCCATCAAATATTTGGTCGATAAATACGCTGAATTGGCGGAGACTCCGGGAGAGGGAAACGTCCATGTAATCTCGGCTGGCTCCGATTCCTTGGAAGAGGCTATCGTCCAAGCCATGAAAGCCAAATACCCAAATCTCACTTTCACCACTTATTATCTAAACCCAACCGCCGGTTGCCATGCGGGGCCGAATACCTCTGGTATCTCGTTTATCGCCAAGCACCGCTAAGGAGAAATTATGGTCACAATCAAAGAAGTTAAGACTTCGAGAGAGAAGAAATTGTTTATCAATTTCCCTCTCAAGATGTATAAAGGCAACCCGTCTTTCGTTCCTAATCTCTATATGGACGAAGTGGCGGCCATGAAGAAAAAGAACGCTCATTCGGAGCAGATCGACTGCAGATTCTTTCTAGCCTATAAGGACAATAAAGTCGTGGGCCGCATCGAAGGAATCTATCAGAAGGTCTCCAATAAGGTCTGGAATCAGAAGAGGGTTCGTGTCTCTCGTTTCGATTTCATCGATGATTTAGAAGTCTCCAAGGCTTTATTGGACGCCGTGAAGGAATGGGCTTTGTCCTTAGGGATGAACGAATTGGTCGGTCCATTGGGCAAGAACGACATGGAACGCGAAGGCTTATTGGTTGAGGGATTCAACGAAGAATCCACCTACGAAGAGCAATATAACGCCGAATATTACGAAAAGCATTATCTATCCTATGGCTTCCAATCCGAATGCGAATGGGTGGAATCCAGATTGACCGCTCCAGAGGTCTTCGACCACCGCGTCATCGATATCTCCGAGAAGATGATGAAACGTCTTAATTTGCATGTCGCGGAGAACAAGAACATCGGGCAGTTATTAGATAAATACGCCGATAAGTTCTTCGATATCTACGAGGAATGCTATGGGAATCTCTATATGGCTGTCCCTATCACCAAAGCCGAGCAAAAAGAGCTTATCAAGGGCTTTAAATTGATCATGACCCCGGAATACATCAAGTTCATCTGCGATGAGAACGATAACTTGGTGGCCTTCGGAATGGTCTTCCCAACCATCGGGAGACACCTCCAAAAGACGGGTGGCAGATTGACCCCTTCCACCATCGTCAAGGTCTTAAAGGAAGTCAAGCACACCAAAGGCTTGGACTTAGGCATGGTCGGGGTTAGGAAAGAATACGCCAATACGGGTATCCACTGGGCCATCGTCAAGATGGCGGTCGACAAATTGATGTCGGGGGAAATCGAATACTGCGACACCAACCTCAATATGGTCGATAACTTGGCTATCCGCAACATGTGGAAATATTTCTCTCAAAGAGAGAACAAACGCCGCAGATCTTACTTCGTTAAGATTGCTGACTAATGAAGAAAAAGAAAAGGACGCCCGATTGGACGTCCTTTTTTTTCTACTAGTTAGTTGTATTTGTAGAAGCCTTCGCCGGCGGCTTTGCCTTTCTTGCCGGAATCAAGCATGCCCTTAAGGGTCTTTTCCATGCCTTTGAAGTTATATGGAAGCATCATCTTCTTAAGAAGCGGGCTCAATAAGCTTGGGACTTTCTGATATTGGATGACGATGTTATAGGCGGTTTCGATGCCGACCACGTCGAAGATCTCGAACGGTCCTCTCGGGGAGCCGGTGCCTTTCTTCCAGGCGGTGTCGATGGAGGCTGGGTCAGAGACGCCATTGACGTAGAGATCCAATCCCGAGAGAAGGAATGGGACCAATAAGGAATTAAGGAGATATCCTTTCTTTTCCTTGGCCACTGGGAGAGGAAGCATCCTGATTTCCTTGGCGAATTCGATGATGGTGTCAAAGGCCATCTTCGAGGTTTCTGGCTGAACCATGACTTCGGCCACGTTGTTCTTCCAAATGGAATTGGCGAAGTGCATTGATAAATACTTATCTGGTCTGCCGGTGTATTTGGCAAACTGAGATGGCAACAAAGTAGAGGAGTTTGTGGCCAAGATGCATTCTGGCTTCATTATTGGGGCGGCAGCCTCATAGAAAGCCTTCTTCTGATTGACGTCCTCGGCGATGGTCTCGATGACGATGTCGGCCTCACCTAAGGCTTCTTTCATATCGATGACGTATTTGATGGAGGAATAGGCCTTTTCGACCTTTTCCAAGCATTCTTTCTTGTTGAAATCTTCAACCGAAGAGATGCCGATGGCCCAATCGGCTGGGTCTTTGGAAGAGGCCATCTTCTCGATGGTTTCGATATAAACCTTTTTAAGGCTTTCGATTTTTGGTTTGGCACGGGTGATGGAGCCTTCGCTTCTCATCCAGATGGTGACATCATTGCCCATATAGGCGGCTTGGAAGGCGATTTGGCTTCCCAGGACACCGCCACCGGCGACTGTG
>CAYPED010000147.1:0-1615 GCA_964409745.1 uncultured Staphylococcaceae bacterium
ACCTCGCCGTTCTGAACTGCTTTGACATTATCAAATAAGGTATTGTCCTCGGCATATTCGGCGATGGTTTTGGATAATCCGGCGGAGTCGATGATCATCACATCGATTTTGCTTCCCAAGGAAACAAACTTCTCTTTTTCAATGGATTGCACCCCTTGAGTAGCGAGTCCCTCGCCTTCTAAGACATTGGCGATATTGGCGACATTGAAGGACGGATAGTTAGGATGGGTGGATAGATAATCTTTCTGACCCCAGTTGCCAACGCCTCCGATATAGACTTTCTTATCTTTGGAATAAGCGGATGTTTTGTCGGAAATATCGGCCTTGCAACTAGCAATATAACTGACCAATTCGTTAGCCCTATCTTCTTTGTCTAAGACCTTACCTAGGGTAAATAATGTGTTACTAAAAACATCGTCAAACACTCCATTTTGGCCGTATTTGATGGTAAAGACCTTAGCCCCCGAGGCTTCTTCCATCCTCGAGGCTTGTTCGGCGGTTTCGTAGTCGGAGATGATCAAATCCGGGGAACAGGAAACAATCTTCTCCAATTCAGGGGATTGATGCATCGGCCCACCCTGTCCACAAGTCGGGAGGGAAGATAATTCGTCTTTGTAGGCGTCGTAATATGGTCTAGCAACGCCTTCAAAAGGAGAGGAAGAACTTCTTCTTGAAGAACAATCGATGTCTTCGACACCGACCAATCTCGAAGTTCCTTCCAAATAGGCGTAATAACGAAGGGCTCCGGCTCCAACGCAGATGACTTTCTTGATTTCGCTTGGATCAAGGCTGATTGACCTACCAATCCCATCAGTGACCGTAATCAAATTAGGGTTATTGGAGGGATTGTTTGTGTTTTCGCAAGAAGCCAATAAGACCATTGGCAATAAGGCTAAGATCAATTTGTGTTTCATAATTATTCCCGATAGAAGTCGATATAGGTTTTATCTTCGTTTTTGACGATTTTGGCTTTGGAATCAAAGATATCTTCGATTATTTCCGCAGTTAGTTCGTCGGGCTTGATTTGATATTTGATGGTGCCGTCCTTCATAAGAAGGAGGGTGTCCGCCAACTGAAGGGCTTCCTCTAAATCGTGGAGGATGACTAATATTCCAATATGTTGTTCTTTGGCGATACCTTTCAAGGTTGATAACACTTTCTTTTGGTTCTTGATATCCAAAGAAGATGTCGGTTCATCAAGCAACAAGATGGACGGATTGGATAACATGGCCCTGGCGATGGACACCAATTGCCTTTCGCCTCCGGATATCTCTTCCATCCCGCTATAAGCGATTCTCTCCAGTCCGAAGCTGAAGATCATCTTGGTTATCTCTTCTTTGTCCTTCAAGCTCGGCGCGTAGTTGAAATATGGCAATCTGCCCAAAGATAGGAAGTCATAAACGGAGATGCCAACCTCATCCAATCTCTGAGGGACGAAAGAGACCATCTTGGCCCTTTCTCTTAAAGGGATATCCTTCAATGGTTTGGAATCGATTAAGACTTCGCCTTCTTTGGGCTTTTTGACTCCTAAGAGAAGTTCAATCAAGGTGGATTTGCCAGCTCCGTTCTTGCCCAATAAGACGGCTATCTCGCCATTCTCTAACGAGAAGGATAC
>CAYPED010000147.1:1625-2467 GCA_964409745.1 uncultured Staphylococcaceae bacterium
GATACGCCTTTAAGTACTTCCTTCTTGGAGTAGCCGAAATGTAGATTGTTCGCTTCTAATTTCATTTAAGGCTCTCCTTTCTGGAAAATAATAAGATGATGAAGACCGGGACGCCCAATAACGAAGTTATGGCCCCGACTGGCAATGAGGTTCCGCCTCCAATTAATCTGGTAAAGATATCGCAGACCAATAACAAACACGCCCCGCCTAAGAAAGAGAACGGGATCAACACTTTCATATTGTTGCCAACGATTCTCTTCAAACATTGAGGGGCCATGATGCCAATGAAGCCGATGATGCCACAGAAACAGACTGAGACGGCAGTCATCAAAGAGGCTAAGAATAAGGCAATTAATCTAATCGAAGTGGTTCTGACACCCATGGATCTAGCCAAGGTTTCGCCACCTTGCAAAGCATTGAATTTATAAGACAAGCAAGAGGAAACAATTAAAGAAATGACCGCGATGCCTCCGATGATGCCAATCTGGACAAAGTTCAATCTTTCAAGATTGCCGAAAGCCCAGTTGGTGACAGCGGACAATGAAACATCATCAGCGAAGTATTGAAGCAAGGTGGTTAAAGCCAAAAAGAAACTAGAGAAGCCAATACCAATCAAGACGACGGTAGATGGCTTAAACTTGGCAAAGCTAGACAGCAATAAGACCAAGCCTAAACAAATGAACGAGAACAATAAGGCGAACAAAGACACCAGCCATGGGCTTTGGGCAGCGACGGTGAAGTTACCGATACCTGCCAGTCCGACTCCACTAAGGGCCATTATGCCCACGTTAGCACCGAAGGAAGCCGCATTCGAGATACCTAAGGTAGCAGGCGAAGCCATC
>CAYPED010000148.1:0-2436 GCA_964409745.1 uncultured Staphylococcaceae bacterium
CCTGCGTCTTTCAAAGCCTTGATGGCATACAAGGAAGCGATAAGCGGTCCTTTATCATCGATGGAACCACGTCCCCAAATACGGCCATCCTTAAGTTGGCCGGAGAATGGAGGCAAGTCCCATTTGCCAGAGATTGGGACAACGTCCGAGTGGGCATACAACCCGATGATTGGTCCTTCGTCTCCGATGGTCAATTCGGTGCAATATCCGTCGCATGTATTAACGGCAAAGCCTAAGTCCTTGCCTAATTTGGCGACATAATCCAAAGCCTTTTTGACTCCGGCGCCGAATGGGGCATTGGCCCCTTTGCTCGAGGCGTCATAGACGCTGTCGATACGGACGAACTGCTGCAAAGCGATGGCGGCGTTGGTCTGATACTGTTTCGTTAATTTCTTGAAATTTGGCATTAGTTTTTCCTTTCCCCTAACTTTTTCAAGATCGGTCCGACGATGGCGGTAACGATGCCACCAAGGAGAGCCTCACCAGCCGCGCCGACAAGAATGGCGACGGCGAATCCGACGACCAAGCCATTTCCAATAGTGGAAGTGGTATGGAACATCGCGGTGATCTCACTCGGATAGAAGATGAACAAATCTAAGAAGACCAATCCGGTATGGAGGATGGTCATCAAGAAACCGGCAAGTCCGATGCCCAAGCGTCCTTGAAGGATCTTAGGCAATTTCTTCAGCAAGTCGAAGACTAAGCCGGCGACAAGACCAAAGATAACACGCGGGAGGATAGATATCCACGGATAAACGAAGAAAGCGTTGAATCCAATAGGATTCTGGAGGGCTTGGATGCAGGAAGTGGCTCCAAAGAAGAGACCATAGAGCCAGCCTCTCTTCCAACCGAAGCAGCAACATCCAATAAGTACTGGGACGTGCATTAAGGTCAAAGAGACACCTGGGGCGACAGTGATGTAGCCCATATTTGGAACAAAGCCCATGATCAAGATAATGGCCAAGAACAAGGCGTCCTTGGTTAATTGGGCGATGATGTTTTTCTTAGAAGAATTCTCGGTCTTCTTGGCGTTGACTTTATTCAAGAAATAAATGACCGAAACTAGAAGGGCGGCTAAAAGCACCCAAAAGACTATTTTCAATGCGTTCATGCGAATTAATTCCTTTTAGCGATTTCCTTGATGCCTTTGACGGTGAGAGCTTCATCCATCTTAAATTCAGGCAAGTGTTTGGCGACGAAAGGGGCATATCCACCAGTTAAGATGCGTTTTAATGGATATCCGACTTCTTTTTCGATGGCTTGAGCGAAGCCTTCAATCTCGAAGACCGCCCCGTAAACGATTCCGGAATTCATCGAATCCGCGGTGTTTTTGCCAACGATTTTCTTTGGGGCGATGGCGCTGACTTCCGGCAAGGAAGCGGTCTTATTGACCAAGGAGTCCATCGAGGCTCCGAATCCTGGAGCGATGGCTACGCCTCCGAAGGCCCCATCTTTGTCAAGCAAGATGAATTTGGTAGCCGTACCCATATCGCAGATCATGCAAGCTGGTCCATATTCGACCAAAGCTCCGATGGCGTCTGCGACCAAATCGGTTCCAACCGATCCCGGCTCGTCGACTTTGATAGGAATCCCGCACTTAAGGCCAGGGCCGACGATTTTTGGTCTGACCTTCAAGGTTTTTTTGGCAATCGATACCCAAATGTGGGTAAGGACCGGGACGACGCTGCAAATGATGACTTTGTCGATATTTGGCTTCTTTTTCAAACCTTCGGCCAACGACAAAAATTCCTGACGATAGCTATCCTCAGATTTGGTTGTTTCGGAGTAGATTTTGAAGCTATTCACCAAATTGTCTTCGTCAAAGACGGCAAATTTGGTCAGCGTGTTGCCAATGTCTATTGCTAGTAGCATTCTGTATGCCTCCGCTTCGGTCATAACCTATGTTATGTACCGAGCAACTAGATTATATACTTCGATATTAATTTCGCCACACCTAAGGTATGATTAGTGCATGACATATTCAAAAATTTACGGATTCACAAAATATTTATTGCTCGCCATCGGCTTCTCCATCCTTTGTTTAGGTGGCATGGGAGGGATGATTGCCTTGCTTTGCATTAAGGGCCTTTCCTGGTATCTAGCCATCCTTATCGTCTTCTTCCTTTATTTCGTTTTTTCGTGCTTTTACTTATATAAGTTATTGTTCAGGAACTTTAAAGACGAAGTGAAGCAAGACGGAAAGATGATAGAGACTCAAATATTTTACGAAATGAATACCAATTACCCTTACATCAAAGTGGACGGCGTTCACATCCCTTTATTAGGTTTATATCCAAAGAAACTTTGGGAAAAATTCCCTGAGCAATCAAAAATAACCGCCTTCCTTCCTAATGAGAAGAAGACGGCTATCTTAGTTAAGCAGTAAGTTAAATAACGAAGTTGACCATACGGCCTTTGACGACGATGACTTTCTTG
>CAYPED010000149.1:0-2436 GCA_964409745.1 uncultured Staphylococcaceae bacterium
CACCGGAGACATCGACGCCCGGAGTGACACCTACTTCAGGATGTCCCGGAGTGATGCTGCCCCATTGACGGAAAGACTTGATGTCATCGATGGAAACGCCATAACCGGCGAGATGCAAGATAACATATAAAGCATCGGAGATGTGTCCGGAAGAAAGGACGAATCTATCTCTGTTGAACCAATTCGGATGTTTTGGATCGGCAATCAAATGATTGCGGTAAAGCAAATACATGAATGGCGCGGCATCCAAAGCCATGCCAGGATGGCCGGAATTGGCCTTGTTGACTTCGTCAATGACCATAGCGCGCAAAGTGGCGATGGCCTTGTAGTCGATTTTGTCGAATTTAGCGGACATATTTTAACCTCCAAAGTGTTTATCTGTTTACTATCGTAAATCTTCTCTTAATTCGATGCCTAAGACATCAAGCTGCTCTTTCGAGACTCTGGCTGGGGCATGGCTCATCGGATCGCCGGCCTGCAAGTTCTTTGGGAAGGCAATAACATCACGAATGTTATCAGTGCCAGTCAAGATCATGGTCAATCTATCTAAGCCGAGAGCGAAGCCACCATGAGGTGGAACGCCATAGCGGAAAGCGTCGACGAACCAGCCGAACTTCTTGGCAACGTCTTCTTCGGATAAGCCTAAGAGACGGAAAATCTTCCACTGGATGTCGTGGTCGTAGATTCTAAGGGTACCACCACCGGCTTCATAACCGTTTATGACGATGTCATAAGCGTAAGCCAAAACGGCTTCTGGATCAGTGTCTAACAACGGCAAATCCTCGTCGCGTGGACGGGTGAACGGGTGATGCTCAGCGGTGTAAACGCCTGGCTGGCCTTCCACCGCGTCGAACATCGGGAAGTCAACGACCCAAAGAAGGTCATAAGTGCCATCTTTGATGAGACCCAATTCCTTGGCGATCTTCGTGCGGATGGCGCCTAAGGCGAAGCACACGGCTCGTCTTTCGGCGTGGGCGCCAATCAAGACGTAGTCGTTCTCTTTGAGACTTAAAGTCTCAATCAATTCTTTTTGGGTATCCTCGTCCATGAATTTGAGGAAGGAGGATTCTAACTTGCCACCGATATACTTAAAGGCGGATAAGCCATTGACTTTGAACTTCTTGGCTTCGCCAACTAAGTTATCCAAGACCTTTCTCGAAGCCTTGTCGGCATAATTAGGGATGACGATAGCTTTTATATATGGGGTGGAAGCGAAAGCCTCAAACGAAGTCTTCTTCATGATCGAAGTGACGTCATGGAGCTTCAAGTCGTAACGGGTATCCGGCTTATCGGAGCCGTAGTTATCCATCGCATCCCAGAATTTCATTCTTCTAAGAGGCAATTTGATATCGTAGTTAAGAATCTCTTTGAAATAACGTTTTAGTAGTTTTTCAGTCATATCCAAGATTTCATCTTGGCTTAAGAAAGAAGTTTCAACGTCAATCTGGGTGAATTCCGGCTGACGGTCGGCACGTAAGTCCTCATCTCTGAAGCAACGGGCGATTTGGTAATAACGTTCCATACCGCCGATCATAAGGAGCTGTTTGAAGAGCTGTGGGGATTGTGGCAAGGCGTAGAAGGAGCCATTTCGCACACGGCTTGGAACCAAATAGTCTCTGGCGCCTTCTGGCGTAGCTAAGTTAAGGATTGGGGTTTCGACTTCGGTGAAACCGAGGGAATCGAAATAATCCCTGGTGATCTTCATGATCTTGGCTTTGGTGCGCAATCTGGACTGGACGATTGGGCGGCGGATATCGAGATAACGATACTGAAGCCTGGTGTCCTCCAACGCGTCCGTGTCATCCGCGATGATGAATGGGGTGGTGATGGCTTTGGAGATAACCGTGATGGACTTAACTTCCACCTCGACTTCGCCAGTGGCGAGTTTCGGGTTTGGGTTATCTTTCTTTCTGACGACGCCCTTGACGTTGATAACGTATTCGTTTCTGACGTCTGGGATTTCGACGTTATCGTTTACGATAAGCTGGATGATGCCAGTCGTATCGCGAAGATCGATGAAGGTCAATCCGCCTAATTTGCGGGTCTTGCTGACCCAGCCTACAAGTTCGACTTCCTCATTAACGTTTGTCAGTCGTAATTCGCCGTTATTATGGGTTCTATACATATCTATCCCCTTATTCCTTAACCTCGAAGAGAGAATCCAAAGTCTCTAACAATTCTTCGAGTTTAACTTCTTTCTGCTCGGCCTTAGCCAAATCTTTGATTTGGCATACGCCTTTCTCGTATTCTTCTTCACCGATGATGATGGCGTATTTGGCGTTCCTCTTGGTGGCTTTTTTGAACATCGAGCCCAACTTTGCCGTGCTGAATGGGACTTCGGTCTTGAAGCCGTTCATTCTTAATTCAGTCGCCAATTTGAAGGCCTCGTGGACCATCTTCTCGCCGATAGGCATCACATAGATGTCCAAGCCTTCG
>CAYPED010000150.1:0-1578 GCA_964409745.1 uncultured Staphylococcaceae bacterium
CGGAGATTATAACTTCGGTGCCGCTATCGGCATCATCATGTTCCTTATCACCGCTACGCTTTCTTTGATTATCTTCCGCCGCTCTGGTTCATATAAAAACGAGGAGACTTATAGATGAGAAAAGATAGAAACAAATCATTGAAAAGGTCTCGTATTATCGATGCCATTTGGTCCAATGCCTTGGTTATTTTGCTAGCCCTTATCTGGATCATGCCGGTCTTATGGATCATCATGGCCAGCTTCTCTAATCAGACGGGCTATATCTCCACGACCTTCTTCCCAAAGCTAGATCAACTAACCATCAACAACTACGTAAGGCTATTTAAGGAAACCAAATTCCTTACCTGGGTTGGGAACACCATGATTGTGGCCGTATTGAACACCATCTTTACCACTTTGTTCACGGTTTTGACTGCTTATTCGTTGTCTCGCTTCAGATTCAAGATGAGAAAGACTTTCTTAAACATCACCTTGATTTTAGGAATGTTCCCGGGATTCATGTCCATGGTCGCCGTCTATTTCATTCTTGCCGAATTGAACTTAACGAATTCGATTTTCGCCCTTCTTGTTTACTACGTGGCGGGAGCAGGCCTTGGCTTCTTCGTTTGCAAAGGCTATTTCGACACCATTCCAAAGGATATCGACGAAGCTTTGATGGTCGATGGTTCCCCACATATCGTTTCTTTCATCAGGGTATATTTGCCATTAGCGGCACCTATCATTATCTATACCGCCTTAATGGCCTTTATGGCGCCGTGGGCCGATTATATCCTGGCTGGTTTGATCTTCACCAAAGACTCCGCCAAGACCGTCGCGGTGGGGCTTTATGGCTGGATGGAATCTAGCAAGATAAACAACTATTTCACCTTGTTCGCCGCTGGGGCGACTATCGTAGCCATCCCAATCGTGGCTTTATACATCGCCTTGCAAAGATTCTTTGTCGAAGGTATTTCAGCTGGAGCTGTAAAGGGGTAATTCTATGAAGACGAAATCTCTGAATCTCTTATTTATCCCACTTCTTGCTTCTTGTAGCATCACCTTTGGCTCTAATAGCAGCGAAGAGGCCCCATCCTTAACCGTCGATGACGTTTCAACCCACGTTTATGACAACGTTACTTTGAATATCCAAAATCTTAACGGAGAAGATTATTCCTTAGAGACTAGCGGTAACGGAATCCGAATCGAAGACAAAACCATCATTCCACTTAAAGCCGATACGGATAACGAAGTGACCATTAAAACAAATAGTGGCAGAACCGCCTTATTTAAGGTGAAAGTCGAAAATAGGGAATATACTTCCAAACACGCGAGCACCGAAACGAGCGAAGGCTGGTTCGACGATGTAACCATCAGCCCAATTTCCTCTTTAACCACCTCCTTTGCTAATGGAATGGATATTTCCAGCGCCAAGCAGCTTTATGACAACGGGCAGAAATTCTATAACGCCGACGGAGTGGAACAATCGTTGTTCTATATCTTAAAAGACGCCGGAGTTAACTGGATCAGACTTAGACTTTGGAATGATCCAAGCGACGAATATGAAGAAGACGGAACCAAAAAGACCTTCAAATATGGCGG
>CAYPED010000150.1:1588-2421 GCA_964409745.1 uncultured Staphylococcaceae bacterium
AATGTAAGGTGGATGGCCCACGAAGCCAAAGCCGCCGGGCTTAAGGTCTTATTGAATTTCCATTACAGCGATTTCTGGGCTGACCCAACTAACCAAATTATTCCGAAAGCCTGGAAAGACGTCTCGACCTCGAATGAGCTTGCTTGCGAAGTTCGAGATTATACCCGAAACGTCTTGAAGGATTTGAAGGCCAACGCCGCCTTGCCAGACATGGTTCAAATCGGCAATGAAACCTACGCCGGAATGTTCTTGCATAATCCTGGAGGAACCACCAC
This sequence comes from uncultured Staphylococcaceae bacterium, assembly GCA_964409745.1. Classification (GTDB taxonomy): domain Bacteria; phylum Bacillota_I; class Bacilli_A; order RFN20; family CAG-826; genus UBA4951. The sequence goes on from CAYPED010000150.1 coordinate 1,864, forward strand.
CTCCGCGACCGGGAATAGCCCGAAATACACCACGGATAAAACGACGAGAAATAACGGAACCGAAGCCAAATACGATTTCAAGGGATCAAAGACCTCCAATACGAATATCAGGAAATACGTTCAGGCGGCCATCGAAGGAATCAACGCGGTGGATTCCTCAATCATGAAGATGATCCATTTTGTCAAAGGCTTTGCTGATCCAAACACCAGCATCAAATTCTTCCAAACCTTCGATGATCTCGATATCGATGTCTTCGGACTCAGCGCTTATTCCTATTATCACTGGTCTAACTTATCGACCTTGAAATCTGGGCTATCGGCCATTTCCGAAGCCTTCCCAGATAAGAAAATCTGCATCGCGGAAACATCTTATGGCTTCACCTATGAAACCGATTCTTGGGCGGAGAATACTTTCTCTAAGAATGGAACGGCTTCAGTCATCTCCGGCTACCCATGTTCGATTCAAGGGCAAGCCTCGATCATCAGGGACGCGACCGAAGTCGTATCGAACCTCCAAAACGGATTTGGGGTGTTCTACTGGGAAGGGGCTTGGACACC
>CAYPED010000151.1:0-2402 GCA_964409745.1 uncultured Staphylococcaceae bacterium
GAGCGGACGGCATTTGGCCCTCCCTTATCGGAGCGGAGTTCGTTTGTTCTGTCCTAGTTATCATTTTCTTACTCGCGTTCGAAAAGAAATACGGATACGGTTTCTGGAAGAAACGTCCGAAAGAAGAAACGCCTGTACCAGTTGAGGAAGTTAAGTAAATTAAAACGGAGCCATGATTAAATGACTCCGTTTTTTGTTGAGTTGGAAGTTCTTTAGAAATGAAGGAACATTCTTAAGGCGCTGCTGCTTGAGCTGTGGGAACCACCATTGATGGAATTCATTAATAGCAACACCCAAGTCATATAGAACAAAGGAACGAAAAGGCAAACGATGGCTACGACCGACAGAACGATGCTAGCGACAGCCATGCCATTTTTGCCAGTAGCCAAGGTATTCGCCGCTAAAGCAATACCAATAACCGCCAATACGATAATCGGGAATTCAGAATAGAGAATCAATGTTTGAATCGAATCAATAGCGAAGAAGCTAATCATCGTTAAGAAGGAAATGACCAAAGCGACTATCGATAAGACAAGGGCAGCCACGGCTTTGCTGCCGCCCTTCTTCTTTGGCTCTTCGGCTTTATTTCCTACAGGGGTTCCACATTTGGAACACAAAACAGCGTCGTCAGGCAACTCAGACCCACATTGGGCACAATATTTCATAAACGTTACTCCTTTTTGAAGTTGCATATATATTAACACTTAATCTTTAAATGTGTGGTTTAAAAGAGAATAAAAGGCGGGAACCGCTTGGATTCCCGCATCATTTATTTATGCTAGCAGCGTAAAGTGAAGCACCAAATTAGAACAAGTGTCCAAGTAAGAACGGTAACTGATAATGCAATGATAGAAAGAACTAAGCCTGTAGGACGCTCTTTTTCTGCCTTAATTGGTTGAGGAACGGCCTCAATAGGAGCACCGCAATTGATGCAGTACTTCGCTCCTTCTTAGAGTTTGGTTCCGCAATTTGGGCAGTAGTTCATACAAATCCTCCTTTAATTCATTGTTGTATGGATTGAGGGGGCTAGTCTTCGATTTCTTTAATGTCGTCTTCTTCAACTTCGATTTGATCTTCGGTCTTGCCGACGTTGAGTTTGCTGAACTTGTTATCGATTTTCTTGACCGTGGTGCTGAAGTTATTGGTCTTTTCTTGCAAGGTGCCAATGGTCTTTTCCAAGGAATTCCATCTCTCGCCGAAACGCTTGAAGTCTTTGGCTAAGCTGGTAAGCGCATCGTTGATCTTAGCTAGGTTCTTATTCTTTCTGGAGTCGTTCTGAATGACTCTTAACGCAGCGATAAGTGGCTGAATGATGGTCGGGCAGGTCATGACGACCGCTTTAGAACGGGCATAATCCGCTAAGTCTTTATATTCGTTTTCGATGAAGGCGAAGATGCCGTCATTAGGAATGAACATGATGGCAGTATTAACGGTTTTGCCATCGATAACATATTTGGCAACCTGATCGATTTGAATCTTAAGGGCAGATTTGAAGCTCTTCTTCATTGCGTCTTTTTCTTCGTTGCTTAAATCAACGGAATTATCAAACAAGGCGTCATAACCGTGAATCGCAAATTTAGAGTCGATGCATAAAATGGCTGAGCCATCAGGTTCACCATCCATGAAAACGACGGCGTCTGGTTTGAGGTTCTCGGTCAATTTGTATTGAACATCGTAAAGGAGGCCTTTGTTGGATTCGCCAAACATCGCCGCCAAAAGCATTTCTAATTGGATTTCGCCAAAACGTCCACGACCTTGATTGTTATTGAGGACTTGTTTTAAAGAAACAACGTCGCCAGACAGCTTTTGGATGTTCTCCTGGGCTTTATTAACGTCATTTAGAGCCTTTTGAAGTTGGTTCATCGTATCGCTGGAGTCCTTAAACCCATCTTTTAAGGATTTATCGACTTTCTCTCTTATGTCAGTTAAGTTGGTATCAACCTTTTTATTCAAGGATTCAATTTTTTCATCAAGCTTCTTATCAAGCTTGTCTTGGAAACTCATAAGAGTTTGTTGGTTTCTAATACCGTTTTCGCCCAATTCCTTGTTGATGTTGGCCATTTCGGCGGTTACTGAATTCTTTACCAATAAAGGAAGCTCGCTCTTTAAAGAGGAAACACTATTAATGATGTTGGCTTCTCTGACAGCGGCATTTTCTTTGCTCTCTCCATTGTTCGGTTGCTTCCTTTTAAGTAGAACAACAATCAAAACGATGAGAGCGACAAGAACGAGAGACGAAAGAATGATGATGGCAATTTCCATATTTAAAACCTCTAAGAAAAGATTACCACGATTAAGGGTTTCTAGATAGACTCCCAAAGGGATTAAACACCTTTGGATAGAACTAGCCTCGCTTATTCATTATCATTAAGCCAATGAAAATCGATGGCAGAGAAATCAAA
>CAYPED010000152.1:0-2351 GCA_964409745.1 uncultured Staphylococcaceae bacterium
GAAAAGGGAAATCGATAAGGATTTCTTTCCGCGATTGGCTTTGGCATAGTTGCTATCCTGATCCTTGGGATCTTTCTCATCCGAAGTGGCTAGATTATCAACATTGGCCCAGTCGCTTACTGGCGAGTTGCTAACACTAATGACGTTTTCTTCTCTAATATCCATCGGAAGCAATATACCACAACGCATTTTAATTTCTAAATTAAAAGAAAATATTTATAGTTAATATCATGAAAACTTATTCTGATGAACATTTTGTAGGCGAAAGAGCCTTATTCAAACAAAGGGACGTCAAAGTGGTCTCTTGCCTCTTTGATGATGGGGAATCCCCATTAAAAGAAGGAAAGAACATCATTGTCAAAGATTCGACCTTTGGTTGGAAATATCCTTTATGGTACGGCAATGACATCAATGTCGACAATTGCCTTTTCCTAGCGACCGAAAGAGCGGGCATTTGGTACACCAATAACGCTCTCTTCAAAAACTGTACCATCGTCGGTCCGAAGAACTTCAGAAGATGCAAGAACCTGACTCTTGAAGATATTGATTTCAGCAACGCCTTAGAAACCCTCTGGTGGAACGAAGACGTTACGTTGAAAAGCATAACCGCCAAAGGCGATTATTTTGGTAAGTCCTGCAAAAACGTCACGGTGGAGAATCTCAAGCTCGATGGGAACTACGCCTTCGATTCCTGCGAGAACCTACATATTAAGAACTCCGTTTTGCATACCAAAGACGCTTTCTGGAACTGCAAGAACGTGGTCATCGAAGACTCGGAAATCGATGGAGAATACTTCTCCTGGAATTCCAAGAATATCACCCTTATCAACTGCAAGGTTTCCTCCAATCAGGGCTTCTGTTACATGAAGAAAGTTAAGCTCGTCAACTGCGATTTATCGGGAACCGATTTATCTTTCGAATATTGCGAGGATATCGAGGCCGATGTTCATGGCGATCTAATCTCCATCAAGAACCCGATTTCCGGCATCATCAAAGCCAAGAAAGTCGGCGAATACATCCTCGATGATTACGAAGTCGATCATTCGAAGACCGTTTTGGAGATCAAGCAATGAAATACGATTTCGATAAGATAATCGACAGAAGACATACCGACTCCTGCAAATGGAATGTCAAAGACAATGAGCTTCCGATGTGGGTGGCGGATATGGATTTCGAAGTGGCCTCTCCTATCAAGGAAGCGATTATCAACCGCGCTTCACACGGAATCTATGGCTATTCCGATATGCAAGATGAGTGGTATGAGGCTTATATCAATTTCTATAAAGATAGGCATAATCTGGAAATCAAAAAGGATTGGCTCATCTTCTCAACCGGTGTTGTCCCATCCATTTCCTCCAGCGTGCGCAAGCTAACCAACGAAGGCGATGAAGTTGTCTTGCTTACCCCAGTCTATAACATCTTCTACAATTCGGTGGTCAACAATAACCGCAAGGTGTTAGAGGTCCCTCTTAGATACAATGCCAATTCTTATTCCATCGATTTTGAGGCATTAAATGAGGCATTATCGAAAGAAAACGTCCATTTGATGATTCTTTGTAACCCTCAAAACCCTGTCGGAAAGATTTGGAGCAAGGAAGACCTTAAGGAAATCGGTAGACTTGCTAAGGCTCATAACGTTATTGTTCTTTCCGATGAAATCCATGGAGAGTTAACTTTTCCGGGAAAGAAGTATGTCCCATTCCTTTCGGTCAATGAGACGAATAGAGAAGTAGGCTTTGCCTGCGTCTCGGTCACCAAGGCTTTCAACTTGGCGGGCATTCATACATCCGCGATTATCTGCCCGAATCCAGAAATCAGAAAAAAGGTCGATAGGCAATTGAACACCGACGAATGCGCCGAGCCTAATGTCTTTGCCCAAGTTGCTGCTATCGCTGCCTTAAATGATTCCAGAGATTGGCTCGATCAATTGAATACCTATATCGAAAAGAACAAGGAATACGTCTATGGATATGTTAAGAAGAACATTCCTGATGTAGTCTGCATAAGACAAGACGCCACCTACTTGATGTGGCTCGATATCTCTAAAATCAGTAATGATTCCGAAGAATTCTGTTCATTCCTGAGAGATAAGACCGGTCTCTTCATCAACCCAGGCGTCCATTATGGCTTAACTGGCGAAGGTTTCATTCGCATCAACGTGGCCACCCCACTAAGCAATGTCAAAGACGGGATGGATAGGCTGAAGAAAGGCATCGAGCTTTATCTTAAGGATAAAGCCAAATAAAAAAGGGCCAATTGGTCCTTTTCTTTTTAGTTGTAAAGCCTCTTAACGATCTCTTCGGTTTCCTTGATGATCTTTTCTTTATCTAAGGATAAGAACTTGCCATCTT
>CAYPED010000153.1:0-2310 GCA_964409745.1 uncultured Staphylococcaceae bacterium
TTGGCTATCGAGATAAGCTTCGACGCCATCGACGTATTTGTTGATGATGTCTTCGGTTAATCCCGAGGTTGAGACCTTGTTGTACCAACCGATGACCAAGTCATAGACCGGGCGTGGGGCGATGATTGCATATAAGTCGACGATGTTGGAATCTTTCTGAGCCCATTGGACGACATCGTTATAGCGGATGACTTGCTTATTGGTTAAAAGCAAAGAAGAATCGTCGACTTCAGGGATGAAGTCCTCTTTCGGCGACCAGCCATAGAACATGTAGGTCGTATCGCTTACTGGAGGGGTTTCCTTAAGGTAATAGTTGTTGAAGATGTTGACCTGGCAGGTAGCGAACACCCCATCTTCGGTGTTGAGAACGACGGTTAAGTCCTTCTCTAAGCCGGTGAGGAAGTTACAGCCTGAGAGAATCATGGCTGTCGCCCCCAAGGCAGGTAACACCAGTTTCTTTCTGATTTTATTCATATGTCCCCCTTAGATTTTGTTAACGTGGGTGGCGATGGCAGCTTCGGAGACGGCTTTGGCAACCGACTTATGGGCCCGCTCATCATAGGCGTAAGGCAAGATGTATTCAGGAGATAATTCTTCATCGGAGACGCAGGCGGCGATGCCACGGGCAGCGGCCATCATCATCTCATCGTTGACGGTGCTGGCTCTGACATCCAAAGCCCCTCTGAATAAGCCAGGGAAGACCAAAACGTTGTTGATTTGGTTTGGATGTTGGGAGGAACCGGTGCCAATGATATAGGCTCCGGCTTCTTTCGCGTCTTCGTATTCGATTTCAGGAACAGGGTTGGCACACGGGAATAAGATTGGCTTATCGGCCATGGATCTAACCATTTCCTTGGTGACGGTATGTGGGCCAGAGACGCCAACGAAGACATCCGCGCCTTCCATAGCGACGGCAAATGGGCCCCTTAAGTTACGAGGATTGGTCTTTTCCGCGATCTTTCTTTGCTCTGGATTAAGCCAATCTTCAGCCACGTTCAAGATACCGTGTCTAGCGCCTAAAGTGACGTCTTTGACGCCTAAAGCCATCAAGAACTCAGCAATGGCGATGCCCGCCGCGCCGGCTCCGAGAATGGCGACTTTGATGCAACCGATATCCTTTTTAACTAATTTAAGGGCGTTTAATAAGGCTGCCCCGGTGACGATGGCAGTGCCATGCTGGTCATCGTGGAAGACAGGAATGTCCAATTCTTCCTTGAGCCTTCTTTCGATTTCGAAGCAACGTGGGGAAGAGATATCCTCTAAGTTGATGCCTCCGAAGGAGCCGGAGATTAACTTAATGGTTTTAATGATTTCTTCGGTATCTTTGGATTTGATGCAGATTGGGAAAGCATCGACGTTACCAAAGGCTTTAAAGAGGGCACATTTGCCTTCCATTACCGGCATACCGGCTTCTGGGCCGATGTCGCCTAAGCCTAAGACGGCGGTTCCGTCGGTGATGACTGGAACGGTGTTCCATCTGCGGGTCAATTCGAAGCTCTTGTTAACGTCTTCGTGAATGGCCATACATGGGGCGGCGACCCCTGGGGTATACGCCACCGACAAAGCCTCCCTGGTAGAGACGTCGACACGAACTTTAGTCTCGATCTTTCCTCTCCATTCTTCGTGTTTCTGAAGAGATAATTCTTTGATATCCATAGTTTTATATTTCCTTTACTTGGATTTTGGTTGTTGTTTAATATAAATACAAGTTATGAATTGAGAGGTCAGTTATGCATTTTGATTATTACAAAGTCTTCTATTACGCGGCGAAGCATAAGAACTTCACCAAGGCCGCCCAAGAGCTATATACCTCACAGCCAGCCGTTTCCAGAACCATCTCGGCTTTGGAATCGGAACTAGGCTGCAGATTGTTTATAAGAAGCAAGAGGGGCTTGGAACTAACCAAGGAAGGAGAAGTCCTGCTTGGTTATGTCTCCGCCGCCTTCAACCAATTGGTCAAAGGGGAGGAGGAAGTCAATAGGGCCACATCTTTAGATACTGGCACCATTTACATCTCCGCCACGGTCACGGCGTTACGAGGTTTCTTATTCACGGCCATCAACGCCTTCAAGAAGAAGTACCCCAATGTCCGTTTCAAGATTTCCACCGGTTCCACCACCGATTGCCTTAAGAGGCTTAACGATGGGGCCAGTGAGATAGCCTTTGCTTCGACGCCATGTCCGACCAACGAAGATCAGAACGTGACTAAGCTATTGGATTTCCAGGATGTCTTGATGGCCGGCAACCAATATAGGTCATTGGCCGACAAGGTCATCGAGCCTAAGGATGTTTATAATTACGCCTTTGTTT
>CAYPED010000154.1:0-2297 GCA_964409745.1 uncultured Staphylococcaceae bacterium
ACGATTGTTTTTAACAAGATAGGATTTCTGGCTCAATTCGCTAAGCAATGAATCAAAAGCGGTTTTTTCGTAGATAGAGATACAGCCTTCGAATCCCTTTAAAGCGAAGAATGATTTCGGGAGGACATTGCCAAAAAGCTTCGATGGAAGCTGCAATCTGCCTCTTTCATCGAGGGTTCTTTCGTAACGTCCGTAATAATTTCCCATTTTTTCCCACCTTGTGAGATAAGTCTACCTACCTTCCTATGCGTAGGCAAGAGGAAGTTTGAAAACTTTGGAAGAAAAGAAAAACCCGACTGGGCTAGAGTCGGGCAATCTTTAGATTTGGTTAAGCTTAGAAAGTGATATCGCCGTCAGAGCAATGGGCGGTGATGGCATTGGTGGCGTAGCCATTCCAATCATCTTGCAAAGTCACATTGGTGCTCCACTGGCTCTTGGTTCCGGAATAGTTGATGTTCTTGATGGCGCTCTCCGAGAACGCATAAGAGGAAATGGTCACAGTGGTAGACCTGAGAACGAGAGTCTCTAAAGCGGTCGTGGAGGCAAAGGCTAATGATCCGATGGTAACGCAGGTCTTTGGCAAGGTCATTTTCTTTAAGACGTTGTTGCCGGATGCGCCTTCATTGAAGGCGTTGTCGCTGAGGGCTACGACCTTATGCCCTTCGTATTCGGAAGGAACGACGATTTCTACCAAGCTCGTATCAACTAAGTAGGAAACGCTGCAGGTTTCATCATCTAAGATGCGGAAACCGAAGGCGCTGGTTGGAGTTGGGACGTCATCATCTCCGTCGTCTCCGCCGTTTCCACCGTTGCCGCCGTTATGCTTCAAACCGAGGCCTAAGCCTAAGCCCAAGACCAAAGCCAAGATAATGGCGATGATGACAGCACCGAAGATGATGCATTTCTTTTTACCGTGCTTTTCGACGATTTGGTTGACGACGGTCTTCTTCCCTTTTTGTTCGTTAGCGGCTTCAGACGGCTCGCTAACAACTTCTTTGTTTTCTTCTTCCATGGAGTGTCTCCTTTATTCTCCGCTTAAGAAAATACACCCATTGCGGAAAATGGCAATATTTATATTGGGCTAATAAAAAAGAGAGCGTATCGCCATAACTCGATCCGCTCTTTTACTTTAGTTGGTTTAGGCTGCCTTCTTCAAAAAGGAGATGTTATCCAAACCGATGAGAGGGTTTTGGGCACCAGTGCTATATAAGAATCCACCGGTGACGATGAATCTGATACGGAAGTTGGTGATTGTGTGATCAAGCACGAACTGCTTGGTTCCAGGTGGGGTGGCCAACTGGCCAAAGGTCGTCCAAGTGGAGCCATCGTCCAAAGAATATTGGACGTCCATGGTGGTGGCTGTACCAGTTTGGATGGTGTAGTCACACTGAAGGGCATCCATTTCCCCGGTGAAGTTCTCGGTGGTCATCAAATAGCCATAGATAGGCGAACCGGAATATGGCGTCTTGAGGATGATACGGGCGTAATTGCCTTTCCACCACTCGGCTTGATAGCCTTTCCAAGGTAAGCCATCGCATTCAGCCGCCGTGGCGCTGATGGTTTTCCAATCAGCGACATTGACGTTGGATACCAATCGATTGGTTTTGACGTTTTCAAAGCCGGTCTCATACTCCTTGGTGTATTTTTGGCCATTGATGGTGACGTACTCCTTGATATCCGAGGTGTTGCCGCTAGCCTGCCAAATAGTCTTGGAGGAAGTGGTGTAATCACCAACTGTCCAACCATTATTGGTGTCGGTGACTGCAAAGCCTGCTTCGCCAGAGACTTTGGCGATGGTGCCATCGCTAGCATAGCTAGTCGGATATTCCACGGTATTGTTGCTGAGGGTGACGATAACGTCATTCTTGGCGTTCTCGATCAAGACGAAACGGCCGTTTATATTGGTCGTAACGTTGTCTTTGACGATAATGTTGCCGTGAACTTCCTTATTGGAAACGTTGATGACATCGCCGGTACAAGAGGCAAAGCCATTGCCCGTAACGGTGATACCATTAAGGATGGCAGTGCTGTTGTCCATGTAAATCGGCTCGACATAGTCGGTCAACTCGTTTTCTTCGATGACGATGTTGTTCAAAGCCTTTTTCCCGGTGTCTAAGAACTCGGCATCAGAGGTGCCGGTTCCGGCTTCCAAGAAATGCACCGAGGAATTTGAGGCGGAGCCGGTTCCTTCGGAATCCTTTATAGTAAAGCCATCGACGAGAAGGCTGGAGCCATTAACGTAGGAGGCATCGTATTTGTCTCTTAGTTTGATGGCGGATTTGGTACTATCGGTGAAA
>CAYPED010000155.1:0-2281 GCA_964409745.1 uncultured Staphylococcaceae bacterium
GATGCCTTTGGATTTATCTAATGAAACATCACTAAAAGCCTCTTATTCTTTATGCGATATCAATGGACATATCAATAACTCTTCATATTTAGACATCGCTGAAGATTTAATCCCTGTTCCTTATATCAAAGAGCATGACCTCAAAGCCATCGATATTGAATACGTTCACGAAGTGAAACTTGGCGAAGAACTTAATATCAAATATGGGCAAAAGGATGATACTTTCTATTTCCTAAGCCCTGCCTTCAAACTGCGATTAGATTACTAAGGAAAAAGCAATCAGCCTTCAAAATTGTTGAAGGCTTTTTAATAATTCATTAAAGTGTCTTTGCCTCGGAGGCGGACATCATGAAAATTTTCTTAATCGTTCTCGGATCTATCATCGGATTCCTTCTGATTCTTTTTCTTATCATCGGTCTTATTGGCTATCGAAAGTTATATAGAAGAGAAAAAGTCGAATATGATGTTTTAACCGTTCCTGAGGATAAGTTTCCTTTCCCGGGTTCGGTTTTAAGCAAATGTCGTGAATTCCGAGCTACGCCCCATGAGGAAATCTATATCACTAGCCCTAGAGGTCATAAGTTATATGGTGAATTAAGAAAGTCCGAAATCCCTCAGGAGGGCACTCCGACCATTATTTTGTTCGCCCATGGCTTCAAAAGCTCTGGAAGCAACGATGAACCATTGTTCGGGAACTTCCAAATGAAGAAATACGACTTACTCACCATCGACCATGAAGGATGCGGCCTAAGTGAGGGAAAATGCAGCGGCTTCGGCGTATATGAACAAGAAAACATCCGTTTATGGGTCAAAAAAATCAACAAAATCTATGACCATAAAGTGAATATTTTCCTCCATGGCGTCTCCATGGGTTGCAACTCCGTTTTATTAACGGCTTCTTATGAGATGGAGAATGTCAAAGGCATAATTGGCGACTGTGGCTATGTATCCACTTTCAAAATGGTCCGTTGCTTGGTCAAATTGAATATCCTTTCCTTTATGATTTGCCTTTTTAACAGCATGGTTCTACGTAAAAACATTTTCAAATATTCGACTTTGAAGACTTTGAAAGAATCCAAATATCCAATCCTTTTGATCCACGGGGCGGAAGACAAATTCGTTCCAACATATATGAGCGTTCTTAACGACAAAGCCTGCACCAGCAAGCATAAGCTCGTCTTTTTCGAAGGGGCGACCCATGCGATGAGTTATCTAAGCAATCCATCTTTATACGAAAACGAATTTGATTCCTTCATCCTTGAAAATAAATAATTGAATAACTAAAGTTATTACGTATGTCCAAGAAAACAGTCAAAGTAACCAAAACTCGTGAGCCGACTATCATCGGTTCTATTATCAGTATCGTCGCTGGTGGACTGGTTTTTGTTGTTGTTTGGGCTTTCGAACTTTATGCCTATAGCAGCGGTTCTGATAGAGTATCTACAGATTTCTTCCCTTACGCCTTAGGCGGAACGGCTATAAGCATTCTCCTAATAATCGGTGGAATAATCGGTCTCGTTACGTCTATCAAGAAGAAAAAGAACGCTAAAGAGCGAAAAGAAAACGCAGAACATTAATCCGCGTTTTTTATTTCCTTATTCTTTTATACCTTCAAGAATTTCCATATCCTCGGAAGATATAACAAAGTCGACATCCGTATTGTTTTTCATATGTTCCGGATTGGTGGCTTTAGGAAGCGGCAAGGTTTCTAATTGGAGGGCGTACCTAATGCATAATTGAGCAGGAGTCACGTTATATTTCTTGGCCATGTCGAGAATACGTTGATCGTTTAAGGCTCTGCCATGGGCGATTGGCGAATAGGCCTCCACCAAAATACCGTTGGTTTGGCAATAGTCAACGAGTTCTTTATAAGTGTTGCCGATATAAAGGCAAATTTGGTTGACCATCGGTTTGATACGGCAAGAACTCACAATGTTCTCGATATCGACTGGAAGGAAGTTGGATACGCCGATGGCTCTGATTTTACCTGCTAGATAAGCGTCTTCCATCGCCCTCCAAGCTTCCCTATTTCCTTCAAAATAACGGTTTTCCTGTCCGAATTCCGCCCAAGGCTGAGGAGAATGGATAAGCATCATGTCAATATAGTCCAAACCCATCTTCTTTAGGGTCTCATCTATCGATTCAGCGGCTTCCTTGTATGTTTTCAAAGTACAAAGGACCTTGCTGGTCACAAAGATTTGGTCACGTGAAAGCCCTGAGGTTCTAACCCCTTCGCCGACTCCGCGTTCATTGTGGTAGTCTTGTGCGCTGTCAATTAGAC
>CAYPED010000156.1:0-2256 GCA_964409745.1 uncultured Staphylococcaceae bacterium
GGATGTGGATGACGATAGGGTGATCAATGTCTTTAATGGTTTTGAAGACATCGATAAGTTTTAAAACGTCATTGCCTTCTTCGACATAAATATAGTCAAACCCAATGGCCTTGAAGAAATTGTCTTCGGCTTTTCCTTTGGTGGCTCTGAGTTCGTTAAGATTGAAGACGTAACCACCATGGTTCTCGCCGATGGAATTCTCGTTATCATTAACGATTACGATGGTGTTGGTCTTGGTCTCGGTCACATTGTTTAGGCCTTCGTAAGCTTCACCACCGGATAAAGAACCATCCCCGATTATGGCGATGACATTTTCTTTCCCGCCCAAAAGATCTCTCGCTCTGGCTAAGCCATTAGCCAACGAAATAGCCGTGGAAGTATGCCCAACTTCGAAGATATCGTGTTCGGATTCTTTTGGATTGGTGAATCCCGAATACAAGGAATGCTTATCATCGTCGAGATACGCTTCTTTGCGACCAGTCAACATCTTATGGGCGTAACATTGATGTGATACATCAAAAACAATCTTATCTTTAGGAGAATCGAATACATAATGAAGGGCGACGGTCAATTCTATAACGCCTAAATTTGGGCCTAAATGGCCACCGAATTTAGAGACGGATTTAAGCAAAGCGTCTCTCATTTCGTCGCTTAAAGTAACGAGCTCTTCGTTGCTTAAGGTCTTAACGTCTTTTGGACTATTGATGCGTTCAAGAATCATAACTATTTGAGGTTGACCGCCAAGGAATGAATGTAGACAGCCTTGGTGATGTTAGAGATAACGAATTTGACCGCTCCGGCTTTCGGGGTATCAACGGAAGCGGAGACCGATTGAGCAACGCCGGCTTCGTAGCCTAATGCCCCTTGTTTGAGGAAGGTATCGCCGATGTACATCGCTACCGTGTAGGAACAGCCAGATGCGGCCGAACCTTTCAAGTAGAAGGATTCAACCAATGACTTTCCTGAATAAGCGAAGGCTTCTTTACTCTTGATGGTTAGGGTTTCAACTGGGACGGAGGAAGTGCCGAAAGCCACACCGAAGGTCTTGTTTTTGTTACCGATTGCACCTTTTTCGTAACGAATAATCCAGGTAACGCCATTAAGGGTGACTTCGTTATCCACGCCCGGATTGGCTTTGATGGATTCCAAATCTCCGCCAGCTGTTTTACCGGTTAAGGTGTAGGTATAGGTACTGGACACAAATGGATCGGCTTCTTTCACTTCAAAGGTATAGGTCAATTGATTGTTGGCCGTATCAATGGTGATGGTTTTAGTGCCAACGGTGTTCAAAACTTCGCCATCGGAAACGCCTTTGATGGTGTACCCAGAATCAGTCGCGATTTTCATGTTCTTCTCGTATTTGCCGATAACGACATCAGACTTGGAGAACTTATCGCCGACGTTGTAACTACGTTTAGCGGAGACAATGGTTCTAACGTTCTTTTCCGGGGCCTCGATATTCAAAGATTCATAAGAAGAGAGGATATCCGACAAGGAACCAGCGGAATTCTTCTTATCGCCAAAGGCGTATTCAACCAAACCCGGGAAATCAACATATGGGTTGCGATTGCCTTGAGCGGTGTTCTTGGTGGAATCGCTGTGGGTGTTAGGAACGCATGTATAAACCGATTCGTTATGCTGATATTCAAGATAATCAACAGCCGTCTTAGACCAATCGAGAAGATCGCTTAAGTTCCCAATGGCGTAGGCATCATAACTGCCTTGCACAAAATCGACATAGTCTTCCTGAATCTTCAGTCCTTTGTATAACAAATTCCCGCTTTCGTCATATTCGTCTTCGGAATACATCGTGGCCATATAGAAGATGGCTCTGGAGACTCTTCCTTTGTCTTTATCAGCAGGTTCGAAGTTCTTTTCATCATATCTATAGCCGTCAGAAGAATAATCTTTGTCGGTGAAAGAGGTCGAAGATTTATTGGCCTTGCCGTAATTCTTATTGCCTCTGGAGGTATTTCCGTTTGTCGAGGCGGCGAATAGATTGTGGAAATCAGTTGCGCGTCCAACGGTTTTCACCGCTTCACCCGTGGCTTTGCCCGTCATCAAAGAAGCCGGCCAGGCGTGTTCTCTTTGCCAAGAGGTATTCGAAGATTCTGGATCTACTTTGTCGCCAGAATAAAGAACATCCAGATATTCTCTATCGTAAATATCCTTATCGGCATCCTTGTTGCTATCCCAGTTTGGATAAGAACCGACATATTGAATTGGTTGATAGGTGCCAGAAGAGATGATGTTATG
>CAYPED010000157.1:0-2249 GCA_964409745.1 uncultured Staphylococcaceae bacterium
GATCAACAAACCGATGATGATGGTAAGTGGAACGGAGACCACGACGATAATCGCCGTGTTGGCCAAGGAACTGAGGAATTCCGAGGAGGTCAATACCGTTATATAGTTATCGATGCCCCAGTACGGCTTAATGCCGCCACGGGTGCTGTTCAAGGCTGCGAAGTAGTTAGTCAACGCAAAGGAGCTATTGGAGCCCGCCATGAACTTGAAGTTGACGATCCACGAGATCAAGAAGGTGTTGATGATCGGGTAGATCATGAATAAAAGCAAGAAGAATAAAGCCGGAATCAACGCGATCCAAGCCTTCGCCCATTCGGGAAGTTGGATACGGGAGGCTTTACGGGTAGACAAAGTCTGATGAAGGATGGCTTCAGTCGAGGCTGAAAGCTGCTCTTCACTTGGACGAGCTCTCCAGTAAGCCAATTCCGTGGCGATTTTGGATTTAGTCGCCGGCATTATTTCAACCTCTCTCCGCCTTCCTCAAAGACGTAAAAACGCTTGGTTCCGAATTTAACCGTGGCCGCGGAACCGATGGCTTCACGTTCCTCGCTTGGAATGATGACGCGCAATTTGGCTTCAGCATTGCCAGAAACGTTGCCAACGACCGAGATATCACGACCGATGGTCTGAATCATGTCGATATCGACTGGAACCACATTCTTGGTGCCTTTCTTCGGGGCGGCTGTGAAGTGTTCAGGTCTGATGCCGATATAAACCTTACGGTCTTTATGAACTTCGATATGGGTTGGGTAAGCAAGCTTAGCGACTTCTGGGTTTTCTTCCCTATCGGCAGGAAGAATTTCCTTGCCTTTCTTGTCGTATTGCTTTTCCGGTTCCTCATAGACAACCTGGTTGTAATCGTTCTGATAAACTGGGTCGTCATCGAATAATTCGCCGTTCAAATAGAGTTTGCCATCTTTGATTTCGCCTTCGACGATGTTGATGGCTGGATTACCTAAGAACTTGGCGACGAACATGTTGACTGGTTCGTTGTAAACATACTGCGGTTCGCCGATTTGCTGGATGATGCCGGCCTTCATGACTACGATGGTGTCGGAGATGGACATGGCTTCTTCCTGGTCGTGGGTGACGAAGACAGTGGTGATGCCAGTGGAACGCTGGATACGCTTGATCTCTTCACGAGTCTGCAAACGCAAACGGGCATCCAAGTTGGACAATGGCTCGTCTAACAACAAGACGGATGGCTTTTTGACCAACGCACGAGCGATGGCGACACGCTGTTGCTGACCACCGGATAACTCTTTCGGTTTACGGCCGAGGTACGGCTCGATGTCGACGACTCTGGCGTTTTCATGAATCAAAGCGTCCTTATCGGCTTTGGATAAGCGCTTCTTGTTGGCAATCTTGGCAGCCGCTGGATCAGTGGCTTTCAATTCTTCGAAAGCAGCCTTAGCAGCATCAAGAGCGACCTTGGCTTCCTCAACGCGGGCTTCCTTGTCGGCGCGAAGGGCATCGGCATGGTCAATCAAATCCTGGTTAGAGGCCATTTCTTCCTCTAAGGCACGAACGGATTTGCCTTGGGCGTTGTTGCGCTCGATCATCGCCGGTAAATTCGGCTGACGGGCGAGGGCTTTCTTTAAGTTCTGCTCGAAAGACTTCAAATCAGCTTCGGCAGACTTCAATTCATCGCTTTCATTTCCATAGGCACCTGGCAAACGAACGTTGTCGAGCGGGAACGAAATGTTTTGATAAACGGTGAAGTGTGGGTACAAAGCATAGTTTTGGAAAACTAAGCCAATACCACGGTTCTCTGGTGGGACGTTGGTAACTTCTTCACTACCGAAGTAGATATGGCCACCGCTTTGCTTGTGCAAACCGGCGATCATGTACAAGGTGGTGGACTTACCACAGCCAGAAGGACCTAAAAGACCGACGAGTTTACCGTCGGGGATGGTCAAATCAAATTTGTCGACAGCAGTAACTCTGGAACCCTTCTTTCCAGTACGACTGTCGAACACCTTTGTAAGACCTTCGATTCTTACTTCCATGTTTTTCCTCCCGTGCTTTTCAGCACAGTCCTTTATATGCGTTATATAGTGTAGCAAAAACAGGGGGTCTCAAACAAGATAAGAAAGCATATCTTTACGAAGTAAGAGGGTGAATGGCACTTCAAAAAAGAAAAAGCCCTAAATGTAATTTAAGGCCAAAACTTGTAGGAGGTCGGCTATTTGACTTTTTTCCACTTGGCTCTTTCTTCTTCCTCGAGAGCCCTCTTTCCTTCTTCAATT
>CAYPED010000158.1:0-2232 GCA_964409745.1 uncultured Staphylococcaceae bacterium
CGAGTTCGCGGATGCAGATACGGCATAATCCGAATTTACGGATGACGCCATGTGGACGCCCACAGCGCTTGCAGCGGGTGTAAGCGCGGGTAGAGAACTTAACCGGGCGCTCGCATTTGACTTTCAAACTAGTTTTAGCCATGGGTTACTCCTTATTTTTTGAACGGCATGCCGATTTCCTTGAGCAAAGCATAAGCTTCCTCATCGGTGTTGGCGGTCGTGACAATGACGATATCCATGCCGCGGATCTTGCTCACCTTATCGTAGTCGATTTCAGGGAAGATGAGCTGTTCCTTGATGCCCAAGGTGTAGTTGCCATGGCCATCGAAGGCGTTCTTGCTGACGCCGCGGAAGTCGCGGACGCGTGGCAAGGAGATGGAAACTAACTTATCGAGGAATTCGTACATACGAGTTCCGCGGAGGGTGACTTTGCAGCCAATGGATTGTCCTTCACGGACCTTGAAGGTCGCGATGGATTTCTTGGCTTTGGTGATGATTGGCTTCTGGCCGGAGATGGTGGTCAAATCCTTGACGGCATCTTCGAGAGCCTTTTCATTGGAAGTAGCTTCGCCGACACCGACGTTGATGACGATCTTCTCAAGGCGAGGAGCTTGCATCACAGTGGTGTAGTTGAATTGCTTGACTAAGGCCGGAACGATCTCGGCATCATAACGGGCTTTTAAACGGTTCTTTGCCATCTTTCATTCCTCCTTATTTCGCCTCGAGGCTCTCACCGGAGCCACCGACGCGGATTTTCTTGCCATCAACGACCTTTTTGTGGACGCGGGTGGCTTTCTTGGTTTTCGGATCGATCAACGCGACCTTGGAAGCATCGATTGGGACATAGATGTCGAGGATGCTGCCTTCTTGGGTCTGCTGATTCGGTTTGTTGTGCTTTTTGTGGACGTTGACGCCCTCAACGACAACCTTGTTGAGTTCTGGGTAGACCTTCTGAACGATGCCGGTCTTGCCCTTATCGTCTCCGGAGAGAACGATTACTTTATCGCCTTTTTTGATATTCATAATCTTTCCTCCTTATAAGACTTCGATGGCAAGGGAGATGATTTTCATATATCCCTTATCTCTCAACTCACGGGCGACCGGTCCGAAGACACGGGTGCCAACTGGGTTGCCATCATTATCGATGATGACGAGAGCGTTATCATCGAAAGCGATGGTGGAGCCGTCCTTTCTCTGGACTGGCTTCTTGGTGCGGACGATGACGCCTTTGACGACTTGGCCTTTCTTGACCTTGCCGGATGGGGAGGCATCTTTGACGGCGCACATGACGACGTCTCCTAAGCTGGAGAACTTAACGCGGTTTCCGGCGAATTGACGGAAGATGCGGACGCTACGAGCGCCGGAGTTATCGGCGACTACGAGATTTGTCTCATTCTGAACCATGTTTATTCAGCCTCCTTGGCCTCAACGGCTTCTTCGGCGGAAACGAACTTCTTGTCGATGCTTACCAAGCGGAATCTCTTTGTTTTGGAGATTGGGCGGCAAGCCATGATGGTGACGGTGTCGCCGACGCGGCATTCGTTGTTCTCATCGTGGGCATAGAATTTCTTGGCATAGCCGACACGCTTCGCATAGATTGGGTCGTTACGCTTGGTGGAAACGGTAACGGTGATGGTCTTGTCATTCTTGATGGCAGTGACGACACCGGTGAAGGATGTTCTATTGTTTCTTTCCATTTTCTAACTCCTTTCTTAGCGAGCGATCTGGAGGGTACGTTCCCTCTTGACGGTCTCGGCTTGGGCGATTTCCTTACGGACGGATTTGATTTCTTCTGGGTGTTCAAGCTGACCAACCGCTTGTTTGCGGCGGAGTTCGAACAATTGCTGACGGAGGGCGGCGAGTTTGATATCGAGCTCTTCGACGCTTAATTCTCTAAGATCTTTAACAGACATCGCTTATTCTCCTTTAACTACGATTTTGGTTTTGATTGGGAGCTTGTAGGCGGCCATCTTCAAGGCTTCTTTGGCGATGGACATATCAATGCCACCGATTTCGAACATGACGACGCCTTCCTTAACGACGGCGACCCAACCTTCTGGGGAACCTTTGCCGGAACCCATACGAACTTCGGCTGGCTTCTTGGTTTTGGCAAGATGCGGGAAGATACGGATCCAGATTTGACCGGCACGGTTGGTGTAACGGCTTAAGACGATACGGGCGGCTTCGATCTGACGATCGGTGAGGTAGCAGCCCTCCAAGGCGACGAGACCA
>CAYPED010000159.1:0-2226 GCA_964409745.1 uncultured Staphylococcaceae bacterium
TGCTTCCATCGCTGTCGGTGGTTTATTAGGCGTCGATGTCAGAAATACCGCTTATGTAAACGACCCAACCGTCGACCCGGCCTCCCAGGCTGACGCCGATTCCTTGACTTATGTCAAGAACGTCGCTTACAACTGCGTTTTCGATAGCAGTTTCAATCCTGACACCGATATCACCATCGAACATAAGGATTTACACATCGCGGTTTATAACAAGTACATCACCGAAGAAAACTGGAACACCTTGTTGACCGCCTATAAGCTTGATGCCGAAGAACGCAACATCGGTTGCAACAACATCACTTATACCGTCTATAACGGCAAGAACGCCGATGATCCATATTACAAGGTCGTCGATTTAGCCGCTGCTATCTCTTCCGAAACCAAAGAAGATGGTTCCATCAAGACCGACATCATCTTCCCGTGCGGAAATAACATCAACTCTTCTGGCAACATGGATAACACCATCGTCACCAACGACAGAAAGTCCGCCTATGGCGACATCACCGTCTTCGGTGAATCCGGCCGTTACATCGCCCGTACTAACGATAACGATATGACCATGGATTTCTTCAACTGGATGATTTCCGATGACGCTAAGTCGATCATGGATCCAACTTATGATCCAAATCCAGATCCAACCCCAACCGAAACCCATGACTTAGAAGTCTCTGTCTGGGGACGTTATATCACCGAAGAGAACTTCCTCGTCCTCTGGAATGATTTCAAAGCCAGCAACTCCTCGGCCATCGATGGCAAGGATGTCCATTACACCTATTACGAAGGCGCCGCCTCTGGCGAAGGCAACTACTCCGTTGCCACCTTCGTTGCCAACATCAAGAAGAATGGCGCTTATAACGTCGTCTTCCCAGCCGGCAAAAATATCGATGACGCCGACAAACTTCCAAACCCAGTCGAAAAGATTGCCTTGGATGTCAACGTTTGGGGACAAACCAGCCGTTACATCGCTTATTACGATAGCAACGCTTTGACCATCGCCTTCAAGGACTATATCTTAAGCGATGCCGCCAAGCAGTTGATGGATGATACCTACACCCCAGCCGCCGGCCCAGATCTTAAGATTGCCGTTTGGGGCCGTTATATCACCGAAGCTAATTTCAACACCTTATTGACCGCCTTCAAGGCCACTGCCGATGCCACTGGCAAAACCATTGACTACACCTACCTCGGCTCTGAAGACAGCACTGCTGCCAACTATGGCGTCGAAGACTTCGTCACTTCTGTTAAAGCCTATGGTGCCGACATCATCTTCCCATCTGGTAACAATATGACCACCAAATATGGCGATGGTTTAGTCGGAAACGAAGCCATCGGTGTCAATGTTTTCGAAAAGGCTAGCCGTTATGTTGCTTGGACCAACGAAAACACTTTGACCCTTGCTTTCAAGAATTGGATTTTATCCGATGCCGCCAAGCAAATCATGGATAGCACCTATGTCCCAACCACTCCAGTTGATTATTCCTTGAATATCGCTGTTTGGGGACGTTATATCTCTGAGGATGAATTCAAGCTTGTCCTTAATGGATTCAAGACTTGGTGCGCCGCTCAAGACCCAGCTCTCGATACCACTCAGATCACCTACACTTATGACTCCACCAACATCAAAGTAGCCGCTTTCGCGACTGCTGTCTGCGCTGATGGCGCCAACTATGATGTCGTCTTCCCAAGTGGCGCTAGCTTAAAGAGCAATTTGGCCGAAGGCTTCACCGCCGTTCATCATACTGCCATCGGAGTCAATGTCTTCGAAGAGGCCGATCGCTACATCACCACCTTGACCAACAAGACGATGTCCGAGGCCTTCTACAACTACATCTTCACTGCCGAGGCTCAGGCTATCTACAACCCAAGCACCACCACAGGCGCTTAATACAAAGAAAAAGGCGGGCTTACACCCGCCTATATAAGTTGTTCTCTTATCATTTTGATGAATTGCCTTGAAGCGTTGCTTCTGGAATGAGACTTAGAAGTTATCATCACGATGGAACGCTTCTCCAAAGGCAAGTTGGATTTAAGAATTAAGGCCCTGCCCAAATCAACGGCAGGCTGGGCTAAGAAGGATGGGACATAACCCATTCCCAGATTAGCCGAGATGGTATCGACGATGAGGTCCGCCCCATCGGCTTCGATATCAGGATGGAACTCGATTCCTTCCTTAAGGAAGGCTTCGTCTAAGAATTCCCTCAGTTTCATGCCTTTCTTAAGGGAAAC
>CAYPED010000160.1:0-2224 GCA_964409745.1 uncultured Staphylococcaceae bacterium
TGCGTACCGGTGAAGGTAAAACCTTAACCGCTACTATGGCCGTTTACTTAAACGCTTTGACTGGCAAAGGCGTTCACGTCATCACCGTTAATGAATACTTAGCTACTCGTGACGCTGAATGGATGGGCCAAATCTATAGATTCTTAGGCCTCACCGTAGGTGTTAATACCGCTTCCAAGTCTTCTTCTGAAAAGAAAGAAGCCTATGCTTGCGACATTACTTACACCACCAACTCCGAATTGGGCTTCGACTATTTGCGCGACAATATGTGCACCAGCTTAGCCAGACGCGTATTGCGCGGGCTGAACTTCTGCGTCGTTGACGAAGCCGACTCCATTCTCATCGATGAATCCCGCACCCCGTTAATCATTTCCGGTGGTTCCAGAGCCCCAGCCTCACAATATCAAGTCGCTGACCGTTTCGTTAAGTACCTCAAGAAAGGTGTTGACTACGAAATTGATATCAAAGATAAGACTTGCTCCTTAACTGAATCCGGTACCGAAAAGGCCGAAAGAATGTTCGGAGTCAACAACCTTTATGATCCAGAACATCAGGATTTGGTCCACAGAATTCACCAAGCCCTTAAAGCCAACTACATCATGTCTCGCGATGTCGAGTACATGGTTGATAAAGAGAACACCATCCAGTTAATTGACCAGTTTACTGGTCGTATTATGCCGGGTCGTGAATATAACGATGGTTTGCAGCAGGCCATTCAGGCCAAAGAAGGCTGCGAAATCAAGCAGGAAACCATGGTTATGGCTACCATTACCTACCAGAACTTCTTCCGTTTATACAAGAAGATCGGTGGTATGACCGGTACTGCCAAAACCGAAGAAGAGGAATTCAATTCCATCTACAACATGAAGGTTGTCTGCGTTCCACCAAACAAACCAGTTATTCGTGTTGACGATACCGACCTTATCTTCGGCACCCACGACGCCAAGCTCAAAGCTTTGGTCAATGCCGTCAAAGAAAGACACGAGAAAGGACAGCCTGTCCTTATCGGTACCGTTTCCGTCGAATCCAACGAAGAAATTTCCAAGTTATTGACCGAAGCCGGCGTTCCACACGAAGTCTTGAACGCTAAAAACCAGGCTCGCGAAGCGGAAATCATTTCTCACGCTGGCGAAAAAGGTGCTGTTACCTTGGCTACCAACATGGCCGGTCGTGGTACCGATATTAAGCTAACCGATGAAACTAGGGCCCTTGGTGGCTTATGTGTCTTTGGCACCGAACGTCACGAATCTCGTCGTATCGATAACCAGTTACGTGGTCGTGCTGGACGTCAGGGTGACCCAGGATATTCTCGTTTCTTCATCTCCTTCGACGATGATCTAATGAGACGTTTCGCTCCGGAAAACATCCGCACTTTGTTTGCTAACAATTTGCAGGATGAGGCTTATGAAAATAAGATGCTCGCTAACGCTGTTACCAATGCTCAAAAACAAATCGAAGGCAAGAACTTCGATACCCGTAAGAACCTTAAGGATTACGATGACGTTTTAGCCAAACAACGTCAGATTACCTATGATAAGCGTGACATTATCTTGAACGCTGAAGACGTTGTTGACCTTGTTCACGATGCCTTTAAGACCACTGGTGGCTTCTTAGCGAGAAAAGCCGAAGATCCAAACGGCCAAGAAGGTTTGATCTTAGGCTCCGCCTTAAAGGATTTGGTTGAACCAAAATTCTTGCCAGCTGGCAGCTTGAATGTCGCCGCTTTCGATGGCGCTCCATCTGAAGAAGCCGGATATGACTTAGGCGAACTTCTCTATAACGCTTACCTCGAAAAGAGAAAAGGCTGGCCAAATTCCACTGCCGACAGTATCGAAAGACAAATCTTGCTTTCCGTCATCGACCGCAACTGGCAGAAGCACATCGACACCATGGCTCACTTACGTGAGGGCATCGGTCTTCGTTCCTATGCTCAGAGAAACCCTCTCCAAGACTACGTCAACGAAGGTTATGACCTCTTCAATGAACAGAACGAAAAAGGCTGTGTCGACATTGCCTTTAACTTGTTAAATGTCCGTTTGGTCAAGAAAGAACCAGAAGAAAATAACGCTCCGAAAGAAGAGAACAAAGGGGAATAAATGGAAGAGCTAGTCGAATTACGCCAGAGAATCGAACAATTGGGTACTCTCGTTACGCAGCTCGGTGATTCTCTTTGACTTGGATCGCTTGAATGAAGAAATCCATAAATTAGACGAAGAGCAGAACA
>CAYPED010000161.1:0-2220 GCA_964409745.1 uncultured Staphylococcaceae bacterium
AGCCATAGAAATAGCAGTCAGCGAACTTCAATGAGGCTAGCCCAATTTCGAGGGCCATGCCTTTGGCATAATATTCCATCGCCTTTTGATGATCGACGGTTTTCAGGTATCCGGATTGAAGCAATTGGCCAACCTGAGTTAAGGCGAAACCATCGGTTTTCATACACGGCTTGGTATAAAGGGCCAAAGCCATTTGAGGATCTTTCTTGGTCCATTCGGTGCCATAAAAATACAAAGACGCTAAAGCGAAGATGGCGTCGTGGTCACCATTGTCGGCCATGATGGTCAAATAATGCTTGAACAAATTCTCGTTGACCTGCTTCTTGCTGATTTGACCGGTACGGTAACGCCTAACATACTTTTTAAGGGACTCAGGATGTTTTTCCATATAGTCCTCGCCGAAGAAACGGAGGTTGATTTCCTTGAGGTCATCATGATCAATGCGGCCTTGTTTCCTATCTCCAATGACGGTGTCCATCCCACAGATTGGGCAAATGGCGTTTAAAGTCCCGTCCGGATTAGAAATCCAATCCGAAATATCCCTAGCCGAATAGGTCTGACGGCAGAAAATGCAGGAACAGGTGTCGCTGTTAAGGATTTCTCTGTCGTTGCTATGGATTCTAGAGTAGTAGGATTGTAATTGTTCTTCAGTCAGATTAGGCATATCAAAAGTATAGATAAGTATTAATACTTAATCAATCCAAAGACCTTTTTCCATGACAAGGAGAACCTTGTCAAAGTCTAAAGACTGAGGGTATTTATCGATGTCTTCTTTCTTAATCCAGAAGACTTTGCCTTCGGAGGAGGATTTAAGTTCCCCTGAGAAGTCCTTGGTTCTAAATAATAAGGTGACATAACGGATGCCTTTTTGAGGCTCGTTCCATTCGAAATATCCGCAGGACTCAACATTTTTTATGTCTAGCCCAGTTTCTTCTTTTATCTCGCGAATTGCTGATTCCGGTGCGGATTCATTATCCTCGATATGGCCTCCCGGAAAGTTAAGTCCTGGCCAATCATGTTTCTCACGAAGCTGGACCAAGATGGAGCCATCGTCCTTATAAACCATGACCATATTGGTCAAATCAATCACATTGCGTTTTGCCATGCGCTCATTATATAGATAAAATTAACTTATGTTAAACCTTGAAGAAATTTTGTCGCGGAATCAGGAACTAGGCGATGCCATCAACGAGATCTTCAACGAACAGGCTGGTGGCAACGCTCTTTTTAAAGACCCAATTTCTTTTAGAAAGTACCTTAACTGCCCAAAGAGAATTGCTGATTCTATCATCGATAACGTCAAAGAATTAAATCCATCCATTATTTTAAGCAACCCCTATATCAAAGGCCTCGTAAGTCAGAAAGCTTCTTATAAGAATTGGTCTCTCAAAAACATCGTTTTGAAAGCCAATACCTTGTTCACGAGTGATGAAACCACCGTTGATTCGAGGCTCAATGAAATCACCCCATTAGGTTATTTTTCCAAAGATATCGAAGTTCCAGCCGTCTTTGAAAAAGACCGCATCTGGATGAGCATCGTTCCTCATGAGATATTCACGATGCAGAAAGCTATCGATGAATCCAAAGGCAAGGTTTTGGCCTATGGATTAGGACTTGGCTATTTCCCTCTGATGGCGGCCATGAAAGATGATGTCGAAGAGGTCATCGTGGTCGAAAAGGAGCAAGAACCGATTGATTTATTCTTAAAATGCATCGCCCCAAGCTTTAAGGAATCAAGCAAAATCAAGATCGTAAAAATGGACGCTTTCAAGCATGCTTCCAAAGTGAAAGACGGCGAATACGACATGATTTTCGCGGATATCTGGCATGATGCCGAGGATGGTTTGGAACTATATTCGAGGTTTTTGAAATTCTTCGATGGCTTTAAGAAGAGCGTTGTCTCCTATTGGATTGAAGAAACGATTCTTACCTACGCTAGAAGAATTTTGGAAATCCTTTTAATCGAGAAAGAAAACGGAGCCACTGATGATTGGTATAAAGAGGCCCAAAATGATGAAGACGCCCTCATCAACAAAATTTATTGGGCTAGCAAACATCGAGCAAATCAAAACGAACTATTGAGTTCTAACTTTGTTAGGTCTATTCTTCGAAATATGTAAGTAAATAGAAAGGAGTGAGTTATGCTGCAATACGGTTTAACTGATAATTTCATTAAGCACATCTCACGCCTTCCCTTTGAAGAACGCATGGATATCCTTT
>CAYPED010000162.1:0-1210 GCA_964409745.1 uncultured Staphylococcaceae bacterium
CCTTTTTCTCTTCAAGAGAAAGCTCGCCTTTATGGGCGGCAAGATATTCTTTTTGTTGATTGTTCTTCTTATCGATCAGTCTGGCGAAGAAATACATCGAGACCGTCGAAGCGGCGACGAAAAACAAGGACTTCCAGCTAGCCCAGCCATAGAAAACCAAGCTAACCACCAATAAGGTGATGTAGCGGTACTTCTTCGGGGTCACCCAATAAGCGATGAAGGCGACGACGATAAAGGGTATGAAATAATAGCTAACGAAGCCCATCTAGCCCTTTCTTTTATTGATCAGACAAACGCTCGACCATCTTGACTAAACCGTCTAAAGTGTCGAAATTCTCATAAGCGATTTCCTGAGGTGGGATCTCGATATCAAAGATATCGCTTAATTCAGCCACCAAGGTGACGATATCCAAGGAATTCAAGGTTTCTCCATGAACCAATTCCTTGATGGAATCGAAGTCATCGATTTCCGGGTGGAGTTCAGATAGAACTTCAACGATTTGTTCTTTTACTGACATATATTCTCCTTAGAGGCGGGCCTTTAAGCCAGCGCGGTCAATTTTGCCATTAGCGTTCAGAGGCATCTCTTCCAATAATTCGAAGCGGTTCGGAACCATATAGAAGGCCACTTTCTTATTTAGATCATCGATGATGACTTTCTTGTATCCTTCAATCTCCTGGTTAAGGGTGAAGAAGAGAACGATTTTATCTTTCTCTTTGTCATATAGGCAACAACAGTTATCGATATATGGGAGGGACATGACGGCCACTTCGATCTCTTGGAGTTCGATGCGGTAGCCTAGATGCTTGATTTGGAAGTCCTTCCTGGTTTCGAAGACGATATCGCCGTTCTCATTAATACGGGCGTAGTCCCCTGTATGCAAAGTAGTAGGGTTAGTTGACCTATCGAAGGCAATCTTGTCTTTCTCAGGGTCATTGATGTATCCGAGGGCCACTTGCTTGGATTTGATAGTGATTTCTCCATCAATCAACTTAACTTCGTTGTTCTTAAGAGGCTTGCCGGTCGGGAGTTCCTTGTCTAATGGTTGCTCTCCTATCACTTCGTGATAAAGGGAGACGCCCGCCACCTCGGAAGAACCGTAGGTATTGAAATAACGGATATTAGGGGCTTTCTCCAACCAGTAGTTAAGATATTTCGGGGCGAAGACCTCGCCGACGAAGTAAACGTACTTCAAATCCGTCAATTGGC
>CAYPED010000162.1:1220-2178 GCA_964409745.1 uncultured Staphylococcaceae bacterium
GCTTTGACCTTAGCAATCATCGTAAGGGCGCTTGGAACCCAACAAATGTAAGTGATGTGATTGCTATTTAGATATTTGACGGTTTCGCCAGGCAAGGCAAAGACTGATTTATCGGGGATGAATAAGGTGCCGTTCATCGCCAAGACAAGATAGATGTCTTTAGCCGAGGCATCGAAACTGAATGGAGTTTGGTTGGCCATTCTCTCTTCCTTAAGGAACGGGAATGTCTCCATGAAATTATCGATGAAGGCTAAGACATTCTCATGGGTTTTCATAACCCCTTTAGGAGTGCCGGTAGAGCCAGAGGTGAAAACGACATAGATTGGTTTATTATCGACTTCCACCGGTTTATCTAGTGGAGAGCCGCTTAATAGCTCATTGTTATTCAAAGCTTCGAACAAATCTTCTTTTTCGATAAGTTCATCGGCTTCAATCAAATATTTAGCATTTGAGGCTTCTTTGATTTTCTTCAGCTTCTCATACGGCATATCTGGCAAGACGGGGATGTAATAATTTCCCGAAGCAGCGACGCCATAGAAATAGAGTAAAGAATCAACCGTTCTGGAAACGGAGACGATGATTGGGGAATCTTGAATTCCCTTTTCTTTTAGATAGCCGCCGATTCTTAAAGCGGATTCATAGACTTCTTCATTCGTTAACGATTTATTTGAATCGTTCAGCAAGATGTGAGTTGGATCTTGGCTGGCTAATATTGATAATCTTTCGATGATATTTGGCATACCGTGGGTATCATACTCTCTTTAAACTAGTTTAAAAACCACAAAAAGCCGAATGAATGTCTATTCCACGACGACAGAACACCAAAAACAAGAGTTTATTATCCATTTTATTTAACAATTAGTTTAGACAACACTGCTCTCAAACCAAAACTCACAATAACAACCTAAATCAACAGTTTTCGAGCTATTTAAGACAACACTGCTCTCAAACTCCGGCG
>CAYPED010000163.1:0-2176 GCA_964409745.1 uncultured Staphylococcaceae bacterium
TTCTTGTAGTCCACTTTGAAGGCCGTGGCCAATTCTTTCAATTGATCATCGGTGATGGACTGTTTGACATGGCCTAAGGTCAAGAAGTAAATCTGAGCAGATTTCTCCACCGTTTCGATCAAGCCGAAGGTCTCATCGATGTTCTTGCCCATGCCGAAGACGCCATGCGCTCCCCAAAGGACGACGCGATAGTCATTGGCTTTCTTCGCGGTGGCTTCACCGATTTCGTTCCCGCCGCATAGCATCCATGGCAAATAGCCGATGCCTTCTGGGAAAACGACGATGGATTCAGTCGACATCCTCCATAAGGTGCGGGTGATTTCGTCCTCATCAGGTGGCAAGACATAAGTCAAAGCCAAGGTGTGGGTGGCGTGGCAATGGATGACCACATGATGGTCTTTGTCTTTCTTCAGTCTGGCGATATGAGACATAAGATGGGTTGGGAATTCGCTGGTTGGCGCCCCACCGTTTTCGAAGCCCCATAATAGTTCGGCACTTCTGCCATCTTCTCCGATACGGACGATACCTAAGGTGTCTTCTGGATCATCTTCGACGTTTTTGAAGTATTTGCCCGTTCCGGTTACGACGAAGACTCGGCCAATTAATTCCTTGGCGTCGAAGTTCATCTTGAAGGTACGGATTGGCTTCTTTGGGAGGTAGTTCTTGTATTCTTCTGGGTCGATGATGACGGAGATATTGCCGCCGTTTCTTTCATCCCAGCCAAGACGATACATGTTGGAGGCTAATTTGATAACCGCCTTAACGGTTTTAAGTTCAGTGATTTTCATAACTATTTCCTCTTGGAAAGGATTTCCTTTTCGTATTCGTTGACATCATTAAGCCAATCTAGGCCGACTGGGACGTTATGAGTTTCGCAATAATAGTCATAAACGTCGTTCCAAGGATAGGCTTTAAGCTCTTCGGTCATGGCCAAACGTTTGGTGTAATTGAGTTCTTCTTCGTCCTTTTTCATCTCTTCTTTTGGCTCAAGAAGGGCTTTAAGGAGGGCTTTTTGGGTGGCTCTGACGCCGATGACCCAAGCCGCGATGCGGTTGATGGTGGCATCGAAGAAGTCCAAACCGATGTGAGTCTTATCTAATAAGTCATCCCTGACCAAGCTTTCGGCGATGCGATTAAGCTCATCATCAAAGATGACTACATGGTCGGAATCCCAGTTGACTGGGCGGGAGACATGGAGAAGAATCTCGGGGACATATAAGGCAGCGGAGGAAATCTTATCGCTGATGAATTCATTTGGATGGAAATGGCCGGAGTCCAAGGTGATGCCAATCTGATTCTTGATGGCGTACCCCAAGTAGAACTCGTTGCTGCCCACCGTGTAGCTTTCCGCCCCAATGCCGAAGAACTTCGATTCCACCGACACCAATTCGTTGTTTTTGTCGTATGGAGTCTTAAGGATTTGATCTAAGGAATCTTCTAATCTCTTTCTGGCTTCGAGATGGGAATATGGATTATCCTTCATGCCATCTGGAATCCAGATATTGGTGACGCATTTCTGGTTGAGTTCCTTGCCAAAGTATTCCCCGACTTTAAGGGAAGTTTGGCAATGTCTGATCCAGAAATCACGGACATCTTTATCTGGCGAGGCAAGGGTGAATCCATCTTTATACATCGGATTGGAGAAACAGGTTGGGTTGAAGTCTAAGCCTAAGTCGTTCTTTTTGGCGAATTCCACCCAGCCAGCGTAATCGCTTGGCTTGATTTCATCGATGTCTCGGCCCTTAAGTGGGGAAGAGACATAGATGGCGTGCAAGTTGAGTTTGAAATGGCCTGGGACTAAAGAGAGGACCTTCTCGATGTCCTTCTGAAGTTCCTTGATGGTTCTGGCTTTGCCAGGATAGTTGCCGGTTACTTGGATGCCGCCAGATAAAGCCGCGTCATTGACGAAGCCTTGGATATCATCCCCTTGCCAGCAATGCAAAGAGATGTGGATCTTATCCAATTCCTTTAAAGCCTTATCGGTATCGACGCCGATTTTCGCGTATCTTTCTTTCGCGATTTGATATCTTTTCTCACTCTCTAACATATCATTTCTCCTTACTGATTATTCTTAGATAGTCTTGATATTCTTTTTCAAATTCTTCTACATCTTTCGGGGTGTAGGTCCTGCTCTTAATCGAGTTATCGATTGTCTTGCGAGCCTCCGATACATCTT
>CAYPED010000164.1:0-2141 GCA_964409745.1 uncultured Staphylococcaceae bacterium
GCCTTTGGCTAAGGCGATTTCCAATTTGGCATATCCATGCATCAAGAACAATTTGGTAGGGACGCAGGTATAACCACCGTCTTTGAGGCTATTGCCAAGTTTTTTGATTTCCGCCTTGGATAACAAAAGCTTTCTATCTCTCAAATGATCAACGTTATGGATATTGCCTTCTTTATAAGGAGCAATGTGCATATTGCAGATAAAAGCTTCGCCGTTTCTCACTTGCACATAAGAATCAGCAATTCCGGCATTATGAGCGCGAAGCGATTTGATTTCGGTTCCGGTCAAAACGATTCCAGCGGTTAGGAAGTCGCTTAAAAAGTACTCGTAATGAGCGCGTCTGTTCTCTAATAAAATTGAATCGTCTTTACGTTTTGCCATAAGCAAATGTGATTATAGCACAATGTTTTCAAGCACTTAATTGGATATAGGAGTCTACTTTCAATAAAATGGCCTTAGATAAAGGAGAAATATTATGAAAGAAATCAAATTCTATAAATCACAAAGCGGAAAGATTCTCATTGGACTAGTTGACAACGAAAGCAACGACGGATTGAAGGAACTGAAGGCGGGAGAAGTAGATGCCGCATTGGAAAAGCATGTGCCAATCGTTAAGCATGAAAACGGTAAATTGGTCGTGGATGTCGGCTCGCTTGAGCATCCGATGCTGGATGTCCATTATATTCAGTTCATTGTTTTACAATCCGAGAGAGGCCTAGAGGTTGTTGAACTAAGGCCAAACGAAAAACCACACGCCGAATTTGGTGATATTGAACACGGGGTCGTTTACGAATATTGCAACCTACACGGTCTTTGGAAACAAACTTTCTAAAGAAAAAGAGCCGGCATCAAGCCAGCTCTTTTTGCAATTAATTACAAATAGTATTTATTAAGAACTTTGAGATCCTTTTCATCTAACTCATAAACGAGTGGTTTTCCGGTCGGGATTTCAACGTTGATGATTTCGTTTGGGGTTAAATGTTCAAGTTCCATAACCAAAGCGCGCAAGGAGTTACCATGAGCAGCGATGATAAGACGCTTATCGGCTTTAAGAGCTGGAACAATTTTCTCTTCAAAATATGGGCGGAAGCGATTAGCGGTATCGATCAAGCACTCAGTGGTCGGAAGATCTTCTTCCTTCATCTCACCAAGCTTGATGAGCTTCTGATATTTTGGATCATTGCCAGGGAATCTTGGGTCATCTTTGGATAAGGCTGGCGGTTGAACATCAGCGGATCTTCTCCAAATATGAACTTGTTCATCTCCCCATTTCACAGCGGATTCGGCCTTATTTAAACCTTGAAGAGCGCCATAGTGACGTTCGTTTAATCTCCAAGTGTAGTGCTTTGGAAGATCGGCTTGCCCAAGTTCGGCTAAAGCATAATCCAAAGTTTTGTTGGCACGTTTCAAGACAGAAGAGAAGCCTTCATCGAAGACAAAACCGGCTTTCTTTAAAGCTTTGCCAGCTTCTTTGGCTTCATTGACGCCATTTTCAGACAAATCGACATCAGTCCAGCCGGTGAATTTGTTTTCGAGGTTCCACATAGACTGGCCATGACGGAGTAAAACTAACTTAATCATATTTATATTTCCTTTCGTTATTTGTTGAGGAATTCGAGAATGTCGTTCATGACAACGTCCTTATTATCTTCATTTAAGATTTCGTGACGCATATGTTCGTAAATCTTAACGGTGACGTCCTTCATGCCTAAACGCTTGTAGAGTTCGCCTAAGGCAATAGGACCTTTGCCCATATTACCAACTGGGTCACCATCGCCAGAAACGATGAGAACATGCTCGTCTTTGGAAATATTCTTGAGGTACTTCTTTCTATAAAGGGTATTCATTCCTTTCAAGAATTCTCTCCAGAAGCCTTTGGAGTTGGTGTGGCCGAGGTAAGGATCAGCAATGTAGTTCTTAACGTTTTCTTCGTTATAAGAGAGCCAATCCACTTCGGTCTTGCGATCTTTTATTGCTTTGGAGTAAGCACCAAGTCCTAAATTGGTAAGGAACTTTGATGGTTCGTCCCAGTTGCGTTTATTAACGGTCAACTTGCCTAAGAAACAGCCCATGGACATCAACAATTTGGCTGGTCCGTTAGAACCCATAATAATGACTTTATCAGCGGTGTTTGGATAGGT
>CAYPED010000165.1:0-2130 GCA_964409745.1 uncultured Staphylococcaceae bacterium
GCCTGGAAGGCTGAGGCCGCGAAATATGGGAAGGAGAACTTAACGAACAGCATAAGTTGCATGATGACGGAAATCAAAATAGCCACCGGAATATTGGTCTGAAGTCGCTTCAATTCGATTTTGAAGTTCTCCACCTGAATATGTAAGGATTCTCTTAAACCATCAGGATTCCTAACCAATTTCAGTTTGTGGCCGATATTAACGACCTTGTTCATGAACCAGTTATGGAACTTATGGGAATAAGACAAAAGGAACAAACCACCCAAGACCACCAGGTTCAAAACGAAGCCGATGATAATCAAAGGAAGCAAGGTAAGGGAAACGGAACCGATATGGAATTCAAAGGAAGCGTATTCAAAGATACGATTCCATTCAACGACAATGGAAACGATGTCAAAGATGATGAGGTTGATTTGATAAAGGATGAAGTACATCACGAAAATGGAGGCGGCATTGGAAATCTTGATGCCTTGCCTTTTCATGATGTAGCTTTGCATGAATTGGCCGCCGCTGGCCCCTGGGGTCAAAGCCGAATAAAAGGTTCCTACCATCGAGTTGGCGATAGCTTGTCCATAGTTGTATTTCCTAGTGTATAAACGACCAAAAATGAAGATGATCAAAGCGTCCAACAAAATGGAAATGATAACCATCCCAAATAAGCCAAGCATCCAATGCCAATCGGCCGTCGCAAACGCATTCCAGAAGATTTTCCAGCCTTCGGAAACACTGCCTCCACCGGTTGATAAGAAGGAGAGAATCAAAGACACGGCAGTGAAAACCACGACGATGGTGACGCAAACAATCAAGCGTACTTTGGTCGATAACTTAGTCTTTTTCTTCGGAGTAGGGGTTTTTGTCTCTTCTTCGTTCGCCATAAAAATACAAACGTATTTTAGCCCTTTTCTCTTTAAACCCATACCATAGGTATTGGCTCACTACAAAAAGTGTCGATAACATCGAAAAAACTTTGATTTCAAAGTTTTTGATATATTAAAGAATTCTATTATTTAAGCAACGATTCAACGGCGTTTGCCATCTGTTCGATAGACATAGAAGAGAGCGTTTCCATTTCGGCCGCTGTCTTCTTAGAATGGAATTCTTTCGGAATGCCATAGGTCAGAACTTTCACATCCGTTGGGCCATAGTAGGCGGCAATCTTCTGGCCGAATCCACCTTCGATGATTCCGTCTTCCAAAGTAACCATGATTTGATGTTTATCTATCAGGGAATCCAACATTTTCTTGTCTAAACCAGATAAGAAGACCGGATTGATGATGGTGCAATTGCCACCTAAAGCGGTGTCCAAAGCAACCGCTCGTTCATAGGTGCTACCCACCGCGATGATGGCGACTTTCTCACCTTGTTTAATAATCTTGGACTGGTTAAGAATCGAATAATCCGTATTGTCTTTTTTACCCGAAGAAATGACTTTCAAAGGAACGTGGATGCAAACTGGATGCTTACTTTGATGGGTGGCCCAATCAAGCATCGCCATATATTCTTCTTTGAAGATCGGAGCCAAATAAACGAGATTAGGAATCGACATCAGCATAGCAATGTCATAGATGCCAGAATGGGTTGGGGCGCCTTGTCCAGCAAGGCCACCGCCATTCTCATCCAAGATGGTCACTGGGCTGTTATTTAAGCAGATATCCTGCATGATTTGGTCATAAGCACGCTGCATAAACGAAGCGGAAACCGCCCAAATGGCTCTAGCACCACGCTTGGCCATACCACTGGACATCGCAGCCGCATGTTCCTCGCAAATGCCAACATCAATGAAGTGTTTGCCGAGTTTCTCGCGACGTTCCTTATCGGCGGCGAAAACGAAACCCGATGTGCCAGCGTTGATGGCAACGATTGGCTCTCCTTCATCGATTTTCTCTTCAATATATGACATTGTAAGTTCTGGATAAGTTTCACCCGTTACCTTGCGGAAGACTTCACCGGTTTCGATATTAAACGGAGTCAAAGAATGGAACTTCTCAGGATTTTCCATCGCATATTTGTATCCATTACCCTTTTGGGTATGGACGTGGACGACGATAGGATGATTAATATCCTTAATCCTTTTGAAGACATCAATAAGTTTTAAAACGTCATTGCCTTCTTCGACGTAAATATAGTCAA
>CAYPED010000166.1:0-2083 GCA_964409745.1 uncultured Staphylococcaceae bacterium
GATAAAGCCTTGATGAATACCTATTGCGGTTCTCCCCTCCCATATCCATCCTCTTACGTGACCGGAGAGGTAAAAGTCTACGAATCCGAAGATCTTAATGGTAAGTACTTGGCTATCGTCAATGAATCTGAAACATTCACCTTAAAGGATTATTATAAGACCCTTGAACAAAACGGTTGGGACTGCGTGACCGCTTATAGCGGGGCTCACGTCCAATACAAAGGCAGCAATGTCTATGTCGAATTGACCAAGACAGAGAACAACGTCGGTTATGAGATAATGTATTACCACCTAACCGACTTGGATTTAGAGGAGAATGGCTATAAATCCTCCTATAACATCCTCGTTTGCCATAACAATTATTCTTTTAAAGCCAGAGACGAGGCTTCTTGGAGTGAAAACGATTTAAGCGTTATAAAATACGTTTCCTCCACTGAGCTCCCTTATATCGCCCTGGGAGAAGACTATGGCATATCCGCCGAAGACGCCAACACCTTAACGATGTATGACTATTATGTTACGGATCTATCCAAGCAATATTCCGATATCCTTCAAAACGATGGCTTTACCCTCGAAGAAGGCAAATGCAACATCAATAACGTCTATTACTTATCTAAAACCTTAGACGATGGGGCTAAGTTGGATGTCGTTATCCGTTATTTCAACGGCAACAACATCTATGTCTATTACACCCCATATGTCACCACTTCATCTTCTTGGCCAAGTGACATCATCCAAGCGTTCTATGAGGCTACCTTGGTAACCATCCCTGAATTCCCTATCGCCGATGATGGCGTCTACTATATCTATAGCAAGAACGATATCTATTACATCATCGCTTATGATTTAGACGATGAATTCGACTATTATGGCTACGCCACAACCGTCAAGAGCGAGCTTTTCGCCTGGAACGAATACTTATCCATCAACGCCTATATCATCTCCGAAGATTATGAAACCTATGATGGCTTCTATATCGCTTTCTCGGAATCTGCGCCAACCTCTGATTTCACTGAAACCTGGCCTAAAGACGACATCAATGACACCCTTAAGAATGTTTTGGACGCCGAAGGGGTCGAAGTCCCTGAAATTGATATTTCTTCCTTTAATTTGGACTATGACATCAAGTACCATGTCGGCACCAAAGAAGAATGGCAAGAGGCTTATGATTATTATCTTGATGCCTTTACCAGAAGTTATGGGGATGCCTATGATGAGGAAACCATCATTTCCATGGCCAAGCAATACGCTGATAGAGATGTCAAGATAGGCATGACCATCAAGGTCTACGATAACGAATTAGACGAACAAATCGACTATGTCGTCCGTTATAAGGTTAACGAAGCCTATAAGAAGGCCTTATATAACGCCGGATGGTACTGCGTCCCTGATTCTGCCAATTGCACCTACGAAGATCCTACTGGAAAGGTCTCCATCACCGTCTCCAATACCCCATACGATACGAATGGCTACACTTCCATCACCATCACCGAAGGAAGCGGAGTCGCCCATACCCCAACCTTTGCTTTTAGCAAAGAGAACTACGATATCGCCAATGGAAGAAGCGTTACCCTCAACCTTTCGGTCAACATGCTTCCATACGATATCGCCTATGAATCCTCCGATGCATCGGGAAAGGTAACGGTGGACCAGACTGGCAAAGTGACCGTGGCGGAAGACGCTACCATCGGAGAGCAAGTCACCATCACCGCTTCTTGCATCGACAAAGACGGGGTTAAGCACTCTACCTCTTGTACAGTCACCGTCATCCAAAACTACAACTACAAGGTAGTCATCTCCGAAATCCAGGCATTACTAAAGGCCGAAGGATATAACGAAGATTCCTATACTTTGGATGATGTATACGCCGCTGGAAGCACCACCAAGATCGTTGGCAAATCCTTGAAGCTCAATTTTGGTACCTCTAAGACCAAGGCCGAGGTCAAAGCCTTAGCCAAGGATAAGCTCCTTCCTACTGGCTTCATCGCCTCCAGATGGACCTCTTCCAGCGATTATGACTCCTTCGTCGATAACCCATTCTCTGGCAATATCACCAAGAAGTCCTTATCCCCATTAGGCAAGA
>CAYPED010000167.1:0-2078 GCA_964409745.1 uncultured Staphylococcaceae bacterium
TACTTTCTTAGTAGTTTTTTTCTCGCTGGAATCAGACTTTTTAGCGACTTTCTTTTCAGTCGTTTTCTTAGCCTCGGACTTCTTTGAGGTCTTCTTTAAGTCCTTTTCTTCGTTAGTTCCCTTTTTTGCCATAAAATCCCCTTTCTATTCGCCGTTTCCCTTTTTGGCGAACTTTTGGCGCTTTTTCTCTAACGCCTTATTCATGATGTCGGCTTTCTCTTCTGGAGTCTTGCCGATCAGTTCTTTTTTCAAAGACTCTTTCTCGTATTTCTTGTCTTTCTCGCTCCGGATGCGCTTGGCGCAAGCTTCAGCCTGTTCCAAGGAGAACGGAGGATAAGAGGTATCATCGGAGAGAGCAGTGGCCAAAGCCGTTAGTTCTTCGGTGTTATCTAAGCCTTTTTGCTCAATGTCGCTCAATAAGAGCGAAATCTCGATGTTGGTGTTTCTCTTGTTCTCGTATTCGACGATGAAGTTGGCGATGGTGTCATAGGTCGTGTTGTAGAAGGCATCGATGTAGGTCCTGAAGTATTCCACCGCTTCCCTTTCGTGAAGCATGTAATAGAGCATTAGCCTCTCGGCGGCGTCCAAGGCCCCGCGATTATCGATTTTGATACGGGCTTTGGAGACGCTTGGAACGATGCTTTCTTCTTTCGCAGCTTTCTCCGGAGCCTGAGAGATTTGGCTCCTTATGACTTCCGATTCATAACCGGTAATCCTAGAGAGCTTGGCGATGTTGTTCTCCCTATCCAATCCCGCCGGAATGGAGGCGAGATATGGGATGAAGTACCTTAACACTTTCTCTCTATCTTCTTTAGAAGATAACTTTTTGACGTTGAGGTAATAATTCATTTGGAAGTCGAATGGATCGACCAAATGGTTCATCATTTCCTTCAAAGCGTCCGCTCCGGATTCCTGATAGATGTCATCAGGGTCCCTTAGGTCATTCGGATTGAGAACGATCCTGAATGGGATATTAGCCTTGGAGAGCTTCGGGATCATCTTCATCATGCCCGTTTGGCCGGCGTCGTCTCCGTCTAAGCATAGACGGACTTCGGCGTTCAGCCTGCGAAGCATCTTGATGTGTTGGTCGCTTAAGTTGGTGCCCATCACCGCCACCGCGGACTTAATGCCCGCTTTCCAAAGGGCGATGACGTCCATGAAGCCCTCGAGGACATAAATGTAGCCATCGTGCCTGGCGGTTTCCTTGGCTTGGTTGTAGTTATAGAGAACCTCGCTCTTATGGAAGATGCGGGTCTCTGGCGAATTGACGTATTTGGCGGTTCCGTCATCGCGGATGCGACGGGCGGAGAAACCAACCACTTGGCCATCAGCGTCCTTAAGCGGGAAGACAAGTCTTCCGGCGTTGGAATCGGAGGTGCCGTTGGCTTTAGCCAAAGCGATGCCGATATCCTCAATGGATTTCAAAGAATGGCCTTTGGCTTGGAGGTATTGGACCGTCTTTTTGCCATCGAGCAAGGAATAGCCGATGCCAAAGGCATTGGCCACCTCGTCGTCGATGTTTCTCTTAGCGAGATATTCCTTGCCAGATTTTCCTTCTTCGGTCGAGAGACCATATTGATAGAAAAGCTGCAAGTCGTTGATGCACTTATAGAGAGGGACAAGGTCCGTGTTGACTTTCTTCTCGTGATGCTCGCTTAACAAGCGAGGGTCATTGAATCCAACGATGGAGGCCAATTTGCGGACGGCCTCATCGAAGGAAATCTTCTCGAATTTGGAAACGAACGTGAGGGCGTTTCCGCCTTCTCCGCAGGCGAAGCACTTATAGATTTGCTTCTCTTTGGAGATATTCAAGGACGGGTTCTTATCATCATGGAAAGGGCAAACCGCTAAATAAGAGCGGCCTTTCTGGATGACCGGAATATAGGAGGAAATGACGCTGACTATATCGCTGCTTTTGAGCAAATCATCAATCAATTCTCTGGAATATGACATTAGCCCTCCTTTCTATCCATATTAATAAATTAATATGGTATTTACTATAAAACTACTAATAGGACTTTTTTTACATGAAGCACTTCACCGAGAAGTAATTAACCAATTCGGTGATAGACATTCTG
>CAYPED010000168.1:0-2074 GCA_964409745.1 uncultured Staphylococcaceae bacterium
CATAAGGGAAAACTTCTTCCCCTTTGAAAACGTAAGGCATCGAGATCAATTTAAGTCCGTATTTATGAGCTAATTCCAAGTCAATATCGGAATCGGTATCAGCAAATTTAACAAGCATATTAAGTCTCCAAAATTTAAGTTTGTAGGCATACGCATTTTAATTCATACGCACATAAAAGGAAACCTTTTTTAAAACCGTCCTTTAAAGGACGGTATCAACGAGTTACTTTTTCATATATTGTTGGCCTTTTTGACTAAAAAATAAGCAAAAAATCTAGCCTGTTTTTCGCCTTATCCAACGTATCTATTTTCGTCAGCAAAACATCGTCAATTTATCACCGAAAACAACGATGATTTTCATTGCCAAAAACCCTCAAATTTCAAGGGTTTCACTTTTTAAAGTGGCGTTCCTAACTCCCTTAAGATAGAATTGTGTGCATGAAAAAAGTCCTTCCTATCTTAGCCATACTTCTTAGTGCCGGCCTCATCTTGTCGGGTTGCAAATCCAACAAAAATAACGGCGGTGGACACTGCACCGGAAACACCTGCACGGTCGGAAGGAATGTTAACAGTCTATGAGCGAATTAGAACAAGCCTTCCAAAGCGAGGATTATCGCAAAGTCCTCGAATTAACCAACGGCAAAACCGATATCCCCTCCATCACCCATCGTATCTCTGCCTACATCGGACTTAAGAGATACCAAGAGGCTTTGGATCTACTTATCAAGCATCGCGAAGAGCTTTATAAGCTCGCCCCGAAGAATATCTTGGAAGTCAACTTTACCCTCCGTTTCGAATTAGGACAGTTCGACGAAGCCTTCGATGATATCGGAATTTTCGGAGACTACCCATACATCAGCCAAGAGGTCGAGGAAGAACTCCGTGCCCTCCCTAAGAGGGTCCGCAAAGCGGAGAAAGAGGCCCTTAAAAGAGAACAAAAAGGCGTCATCAATCTCTCTTTGGAACAACCAGAAGAGAGCTTATTGAAGAATCTGGACGCCATCGAAATCGATGAAGTCCCGACCTATCGCAAAGATTTAAGAAAAGTGGTCTCTTCCTTGGGAAAAGATGGGGCTAGGACCTATGCCCTAATGCTTTTGGTCGCAGCAGGGGACAAAGAGGAAATCAAGTTCCTTAAAAACGGCTCTGAATTCGTGGTCGTTCCCGCTGATTTGGAAAGGCCGTTCTCCGGCAACGATCATCTCCGTTTCTTGGATATGGTGGCAGAAGAAAGCAAAGACCCAAGTCTTACAAATATTGCATTGACCCTTTATTCCAAAGCCTTGGTGGCCGCTTATCCGGAACCATTGTTGGCAGAAGGAAAACTTAGAGACTATGCTTTGGCCTTTATCGATATTGCCAAAGAATACCTCCATCTGGACAACAACACCCCATCCGTAATCGACCCCGATGTCATAGTCAGGGTACATAAATTCCTCGATGCCGCCGCCTAAACGGTGGCTTTTTTCATTATCGTACTTGCAAGTCACGCACGCTTGAGCGTATACTCACTACGCAACAAAAAAGACTTTTCGTCTACGAAAGGGACAAAAATGAAGAATACCGTCACCAATGTCAGCGCGACCAAAGTGAAGATCACCGTCGAAGTTGACAAAGAGAGTTGGAAGGCCGCTCAAGAAAAAGCCTTCAAGAAAGTCAGCGCCAATGTCGAAGTCAAAGGCTTCAGACCAGGCAAGGCGCCACGCAAATTATTGGAAGAAAAGGTTAATCCATCCGCTGTCTTCGATTCCGCTATCGATAGCATGCTCAACCCAGCCTTCTCCCAGGCTTTGGAAGAAACCAAAATCCGCCCATTCTTACGCCCGGATGTCAACGTCACCAAATTATCCAACGATGATTTGACCTTAGAATTCACCGTCGTTTTGGCTCCGAAATGCGAATTGGGCCAGTATAAGGGCCTTGAATTAGTCAAGAAAGCCCCATCCGTCACCGCCAAAGAAGTTAACGAATCCATCGAACAGAGACTCGAGAATTCCGCTAACTTAGTGGTCAAGGATGATGCCGCCAAGATCGGCGACACCGTCGTCTTCGACTTCATCGGCCGCATCGAACA
>CAYPED010000169.1:0-2064 GCA_964409745.1 uncultured Staphylococcaceae bacterium
TTGAAACCGAGACTATCGATATCGGTTCCGAACCTATCCGTGGTTGTATTGCCTGCGGCTATTGCAAGAACAATGGGAAATGCGTTTTTGACGATATGGTCAATAAGGTTGCCCCGAAGTTCAAAGAAGCGGACGGAATTGTCATCGGAAGCCCGGTCTATTACGCTTCAGCCAATGCCACGGCGGTGGCGTTCATGCAGAGACTTTTCTACTCCACTAACTTTGATAAAACCATGAAAGTCGGAGCTTCGATGGTCGTGGCCAGACGCGGTGGATGCTCTGCCACCTTCGACGAACTAAACAAGTTCTTCACTATCACCGGAATGCCTATTGCCTCTAGCTGCTACTGGAACAGCGTCCATGGCCGAGAGAAAGGCGAAGCTGAGCAAGATCTTGAAGGAATCCGTACGATGAGAATCTTGGCCAAGAACATGACTTTCCTTATGAAATCCATCGCTTTAGGCAAAAAGGAATATGGTTTGCCTGAAAAAGAGCCAGGCGTTTATACGAATTTCATCAGATAATGGGATTTTTGAAATTTTGAATTAGCCCTCAACTAGAGGGCTTTTTTATATGAATCTATGCAGGGCAAAAAGCAAGCCAGTGACATAAACCGTCGCCAAAGGTGCCCGCTTCTGAAAGAATAGAAAATATCGGCTATTTTCGAAGACTTAGATTATTGCTTTTGAATTAAAAATTCAAAGGTGAACACATATTCACTTATTATTAAAAAGGATAGGTTAATAACTTTTTGATATGGTAGAAGTGTCAAGAAGTTACTTATAAAAACTACTACGTAAGGGCAAAATAAAGTCACCTACTTTTAAAAACCAGGAGGAACTACCATGAGAAAAAACTTTTTCTCAATAAGCGTTGCTGCTCTCTCCGGTTTGCTTTTGACCCTTTTGGCGTCCTGCGGTCCGAATAATTCATCCGACCCAGCGACTGATGGCTATGACATCTCCTATGATGCCAATAGCAAGGTCTATGCCAAGATTGAGAGCAAATCCAACGGAAAGAAGAAGCTCGTCATCACCGGATCTGGAAAGATCAAAGATTTCGCCGACGCATCAGGCCGTCCGTATGCTTCCGAGGCCAAGAAGATCGATGAAGTCTTCATCTCCGACCAGGTCACCTACATCGGCAGGAACTCTTTCAAGGACTTCGACATCAACTCGATCGTCTTGCCAAAGAGCGTCACCGAAATTGGTTACACCATCGTCTCCGATGGCGTCAACATCTGCTCTTTGGGCACCAATAAGGTTACCCAACCAGCCACCTCGAAGGCAGAAATCTACTACTACTCCGAGAAGGCCCCAACCGTCGAGTATCGCTACTACTTGAAGGGTTCTGAAAACCACGCTCCAGAGGATATCACCGCAGGCGTGACTGAGGATTCCACCAAGTACTGGCATTATGTTGGCGAAGATGTTGCCCTTTATAACAAAAAGAAAGTCTTGTTCATCGGTAACTCATTCACCTTCCGTAACGGCACTGGCGTTAACGAAAACGGTGGCGTGCCACGTATCTTCACCGAAATCGCCAGAGACCTCAACCAGTATGTCGAGACTTGGGCTGTCACTGGCTCGGCTTTGAGCCTTGAAGCCCACGCTAATAAGACCAGCGATACTGGCAAACAAGTCGATAAATTGCTCACTACCTACACGGATTGGGACTATATCGTCCTTCAAGAACAGTCCGTCAAACCATTGACTGACTATGATGGATTCAATACCGCCGCTAACACTTTAGCCACCTCCATCAAGGCCACCAATCCTAACGCTAAGATCGTCTTAAGCGAGACTTGGGGCTATCCGAAAGTGGCCGAAAGCTACAATGGCCTCCAGAACATGGAACGCTCTCTCCGCAGAGCCTATAGCCGTGTGGCCGCCAATATCGGTGCCGAAGTCTTGAAAGTCGGCTCGGCTTTCACTTATATCTACAATGATGCCGACCATCAGAACTTCACTCTTTGGAACGACTCCGACAATATGCATCAATCCTATTATGGTGCTTATTTGAGCGCTTCCATTGCCGTTGGTGGTTTATTAGGCGCTGATGTCA
>CAYPED010000170.1:0-2050 GCA_964409745.1 uncultured Staphylococcaceae bacterium
TTCCATCATCTTATTCTCTTTCGCCTTCATATCTAAAACGCGTGGGTCTTCCTTTAAGGCGGCCCCTAAGCTTCTTATCGCGTTTTCTTCATTTAAAGTCATACATTGAATTTTAAGATAATTCAAAGGGATATGCTATAATACTTTGGCTATGTTAAGAATTGTCAAAGATAACGCAAAATCATTACATTCCCCTTCGAAGCCAGTCGAACTTCCGGTTTCCAAAGAGGATCAAGATACCATCAAAGAGATGTATGAATATCTCCTTCTTACCCAAGATGAGGACTTCCGGGCCAAGAATCCAAAGGTCAGAGAAGGGGTGGGACTTGCCGCCCCGCAGATCGGCATCAATAAGCAAATGTGCGTCGTGGCCTACCAAGAAGACGACAAATTAATCAAACACTTGATGATTAACCCTCGCATCATCATCTCTTCCGTTAGGAAGTGCTACCTCCGAGCGGGTGAAGGCTGCCTATCAGTTGATAAAGACCATCCAGGCTACATCGTCAGGGATTATAAAATCGAGGTCGATTACATCGATGGCGAAACCTTGGAGAAAGTCCATGTCAAAGCGATGGGTTTCGAAGCCATCGTCATGCAGCACGAAATCGACCATCTCAAAGGCATCTTATTCTACGATCATATCGATAAGAATAACCCATACGCCCACCCAGATAACGCCATAGAGATTTAATATTTATTAAAAAGCGGTTTGAAGGCCGCTTTTTTTGTGCTATATTTTAGCCAGCAAAAAGTGAAATAGGGCTTTTGCCGTGGAGGATATTTATTTATGGCGGGTTATGTATCGCCAACAAACGTCTTTGCTCTTGGGGGCTTAGGCGAGGTTGGCAAAAACACATATTGCTTCGAAACGGAGCGTTCTTTGATCATCGTCGATGCCGGCGTTCGCTTTCCTGAAGCCAACTTACCAGGCGTTGACTATGTCATCCCTGATTACACCTATTTGAAAAACAACCGTTCCAAAGTCAAAGCCCTTTTCATCACCCACGGACACGAAGACCATATCGGCGCCGTGCCATTCTTGGTCAGAAGCCTATATATCCCAGTTATCTATGCCCCGAGATTGGCGGCCGCTTTAATCAGACATAAATTAGCGGACGCTCGTATTAAGGAAGCCGTTAAGATCGTCGAAATCGATGAGAATTCCGTCGTTGAAGTCGGCGAAGACTTCACCGTTTCCTTCATTAGGGTTACCCACTCCATCCCTGACGCCTTTGGCGTCGTCATCGATACCAAAGCCGGCCGCATCGTCGATACCGGCGACTATAAGATTGACCTTACCCCAGTTGGACCAGATATCGAAATCATCAAATTGGCCAAGTTGGGCTACCAAGGCGTCGATCTTCTTTTAAGCGATTCCACCAACGCCGAAATCGAGGGTTATACCCCTTCCGAAACGGCGGTTAGAAAAGACGTCGACAATATCTTTGATAAGGCGATGGGACGTGTCATCGTCTCCACCTTCTCTTCCAACATCAACCGTATCCAGCAAGTCGTCGAATCCGCGGTAGAGCATAACCGCAAAATCTGCATTTTAGGCCGCAGCATGGTCAATGTCGTCGGCATCGCCAGAGACTATGGCTACATAAAGATTCCTGATGAGAACCTCATTTCCGATGAGATGGTAAGAAATCACAAAGCCTCGGAAATCTGCATTCTTTGCACCGGTTCCCAAGGCGAAGAGATGGCGGCGTTATCCCGCATCGCGAACGGCACTCATAAAACCATCCGTATCATGCCGGGCGACACCATCGTCTTCTCTTCTAACCCAATTCCAGGCAACGGAGCCATGGTCGATAAACTGACCAACATGTTGATCAAGCAAGGGGCTGACGTCAAACAAAACGGCTTAGCCTTCTCTTTGCATTCCTCCGGTCACCCAGCCAGGCAAGAGCTCAGATTGATGCTCAAACTCATCCGTCCGAAGTATTTCATGCCAGCCCATGGCGAATATCGTATGCTCAAATTGCACGCCGAATTGGCGGAAACCGTTGGAGTTCC
Organism: uncultured Staphylococcaceae bacterium; assembly: GCA_964409745.1. Classification (GTDB taxonomy): domain Bacteria; phylum Bacillota_I; class Bacilli_A; order RFN20; family CAG-826; genus UBA4951. The sequence continues at coordinate 2,023 of CAYPED010000170.1, forward strand.
AAAGGAAAACGTCTTCGTTTGCCAAAAT
>CAYPED010000171.1:0-2039 GCA_964409745.1 uncultured Staphylococcaceae bacterium
GATGCTTATTGCTGGGATGTTATTCTCCTGCGATGCGAAGGATAATTCCTCGTCGGTTCCACCAGAAGATAGCAGTTCTTCGGTGGTTCCGCAGACCAAAATCTATTGGAGCGAGGAAGTCGATTACCTATTGACTCAGACCATCACCCAAGAAGGACTTGAGTTATTGCCTGCCTTCGAATCGAGTTCTTACAGAGCAAAGAACACCAAGGATTCATCTTCCTTGATCGAATACACGACCATCTATTGCTTAAGCGACAATGTCTCTGGCAATGAGGCGAGGTTATATGGGGTTGTCTTAACGGCCTCAGGGTTTATCTCTCAGGACTCAGGAAGCAACTATCTCCGTTACAAGGAATTAGATGATACACATTACCTGATCGTTACCTTCGCCCAAGGAAGTGCCAAAAGCGGCTACTCCCTAGCCCTCAACGTTTACCTCAGCAATTATCGTTATTCCTCTTGGCCGGAAGAATTGATAAAGAAATACACTGGCTTATCAAACATTCCCCATGTTGAGGGAACCTATTACTACATTCAGTACAACAGTGACGGAAGTCTCTACATAAATATTGAAGGTTTGACGTCTTCATGTATAACGGAATATACGTCATTGTTGGAAAATAGCGGATATACGATTACCTACTACACTTACAGCGTAGTGGTCTATACCGCAACATCTTCAGACAACAGCCACAACATCTCTTACTACTACGATGCTGACACGAGCATGATGGCTCTAAGCATCAGCAAAAACTAGTTCTTGGAAAGGAAATAAAATATGAAAGCAAACAAACTGGCCCTCATCTTCTTATGTGGGGCCATCGCTGGTCTTGCCGGTTGCGACAACACCAAAGATTCCAGCTCGCCTGATGCTCCTATTGACTCTGGTTCTTCTACCCCAGTAGATGGCGGCGATAGCAGCAGCACCCCAGTCGATCATTCTTCCGCTTTGGAAAGAGCCTTCGCGAAGAATTATTCGAACTACATCGCCACGGTAGGCTCCATTGGTAGCCAAGGTTCCTATGGTGGATCCGAATTGGCTTGGTACGATTACCATGTCAATGGCTTCGATATTATCTATGATTTCTCTGGCGAAGAAGCCATGTGGGATTACTACCACGACTACGAGGGCAAAAACTATCGTTATTTCGACGATGCTTCCGAACCTGGCGGTCCAGCTTGGCTTAACTCCGTCTATGATGGCGTGAGCTGCACCCTTTCCCACTTCTATTGGTCCTTCGACGTCTTCCTTAATAACGTCGTCCCAGCCGACTTCACCTATATGAGCGGCTATTATGTCTTCTCCAACACCTCCAAGTTCGATGACACCATCAACACCGTCTTCGAATCCTTCTACGATACCGAAATCCTCGATTTCTATATCCAGCTTGATTCCAATGGCTATATCTCCGTCATCAAAGCCTTTGGTGAGGATGCCGAAGAAGATTTAATCGAAATCAAATTGAGCGATTTTGCCACCACGGTCACTCCGAGCAGCGCCACTTTACCTGACGCCCCAAATGCCAACACGGTTAAAGAATATTGGCAATATAAAGGCTGGTCTGGCCCACAGGTTCACGTCTACCCAAAGACCATCGAACTTATTCCTGACGCCTCTGGCACCAAGGAAGGCGATTCATATGTCTTAGAGATCGAAAAGGGTCTCAAATATACCTACAACGTTGTTTATGATGCACCAGAAGGTGTCGAAGAAGCTCGTTGGATCAAAGAAAGCCAGCTTACCTATGTTTCTAGCGATGAGAAAGTCGCGACCATCGGCTTAGACAAAGATTACAACCGCGTCATCATGGCCGTTGCCGCTGGTGATTGCACCGTCTATATCCAAGGCCAAGCCAACCCAGAAACTGGCGTGGCCGCCAAATCGAATGAAGTCAAGATTCACGTCAATGGCTTAGCCGACATCGATATGACCGATGCTGTTTATGACCTTACCTTCGATGCTAATTCCGAATTAGGCGCCGATCCATTCGCCTCCAACTCGCTTAACGCTTCTCTCCCATTCTCCATCAAGGTAA
>CAYPED010000172.1:0-2038 GCA_964409745.1 uncultured Staphylococcaceae bacterium
GCTTTATTAATCGGAGCTAAGCTAATCATCAACTTCTCCCAAACCGGCCGTTCTTCGGCCCGTATCGCTAAAGCCAGGCCATGCTGCCCGATAATCTCCGTCACTTCTTCCAAACATGCGACTGAGAACCTTGGTTGGCATTGGGGCGTATATTCCGTTCTTCTTAAGACCACGATGCCGGACTTCATCGAAGAGATGGAAGCCTTGGCCATCAAGATTGCCAGGGACTTAGGCTTACAGCCAGGAGACCCTGTCTTATTGGCGGGAGGCACTCCGACTGGGGCGGGTAACACCAACTTCATGAGGATCTTGCACGTCAACAAATTATCCGAAATCTTCGGGGAATAACTTAAAGCCCATCTAAAAGGTGGGCTTTTTTAATATTTATGCAGGTGAGGCGCGTAGTGCTTGACTTTGTTATTTAAGGGTTTATATTTTTGGTGCGTTGAAAGAGACATGCTTAAATGCCTATAGGCATATGAAGTACCACTCCGGAGCTCCTGGCGATGAGTCAGGCGTCACCCTAGCGCGTTAAGCGGGGAGAGGGATTCGAAAGAATCTGAAATCAGGTGGTACCACGCGGAAGCGTCCTGTCAAAGGGCGTTTTTATTTGCCCTTGGAAAGGTTAAATATGAAAGTAATCTATCTAGGAAAAGAAGTCGAATTGGCCGAAGGGGCCAATGGCTTCGACTTGGCTAAGAATTACGACGCGGAAGATAAGAAAAACGACGTCGGAATCTTGGTTAACGGGGAAATCCGTGACATGAGGGAGAAACTTAACGAAGGGGAAGAGGTTTCCTTTGTTAAGATCGGAAGCAAAGAGGCTTTCGAGATGTTGAATCACTCCACCTCCCATCTTATGGCGGAAGCCCTTCAGAAATTGTATCCGGACTGCAAGTTCGGCTTTGGTCCAGCCATCGAAGAAGGCTTCTATTACGACGTTGATTTCGGTGATAGGGTCATTACCTCCGCCGACTTCGCCGCCATCGAAGCCGAGATGAAGAAATTGGCCAAGGAGAACAACCCGTTTATCAGAACGGAAGTCACCCCGGAAGAGGCTAAGAAATTATTCGCTGCCAATCCGTATAAACTTGAATTGATCGCCGAACACGAGAACGAATTGATCACCACCTATAAACAGGGTTCCTTCTTGGATTTCTGCAAAGGCCCGCATATCCCAAGCACCGGTTTAATCAAGAATTTCAAGTTATTGAACGTCGCCGGCGCCTATTGGAGAGGCAATTCCGATAACAAGCAATTGACCCGTATCTACGGCACTTCTTGGTACACTCCGGAAGACCTTGCCAACTACCTTGAGATCGTTGAGAGAAGAAAGAAGAACGACCACCGCCGCTTAGGCAAGGAATTGGGCTTGTTCTTCATTTCCGATTACGGCCCAGGCTTCCCATTCTTCTTACCGAAGGGAATGTTGCTTAAGAACACCCTTTTGGATTATTGGAGAAAGGTCCATAGAGCCCATAACTATCTCTTTATCGAAACCCCGACCATGTTATCCAAGGAACTTTGGCTAACTTCCGGCCACTGGGATCACTACAAAGAGAATATGTACACCTGCAAGATCGACGACAAGGACTTCGCCATCAAGCCAATGAACTGCCCGGGCGCTATCCTTTGCTACCAGAATTCGGGCCACTCTTATCGTGAATTCCCAATCCGCTACGCGGAATTGGGCCACGTCCATAGACACGAAGCCTCTGGTTCCTTGAATGGCTTATTCAGGGTCAGAGCCTTCACCCAAGATGATGCCCATACCTTCATCCGTCCAGACCAGGTCGAAGAAGAAGTTAAGAACATCATGGCCTTGTTCGATGAGGTTTATAAAGTCTTCGGACTTAACTATAGAATCGTCCTTTCTACCAGACCAGATGACTATATCGGCACCGAGGAATTCTGGCAGAGAAGCGAAGCTGCCCTCGCTAAGGCTTGCGAAGATTCCGGCCACGAATACGAAATCAACCCGGGAGACGGCGCCTTCTATGGCCCGAAACTCGACTTCAAGCTTAAGGATTCCATGGGT
>CAYPED010000173.1:0-1747 GCA_964409745.1 uncultured Staphylococcaceae bacterium
GTCTCCGGCATCGAAATCGGCAAGATAGGTCATTCCGAAGCGTTTCGCGTTCTCGTTCGGGTCTTTATATCCATCCCTGGAGACGAAATAGATCTTCGCCTTCTCTTTGATGTAATACGGCTCATGCCATTTATCAAACTGGGCGACCTGGTCTCCACCGATAAGCAAGCAAAGCTCGCATTCAGGATACAATCTTTCGAATTCCTTAACGGTGTCCGAGGTATAAGTCTCGATATCATCTTTCCTTTTCATCTCGATATCCGAAACGTGGAAGCGAGGATTATTAACCTCTTCCAAGGCGATTTTAAGCATCGCTAAACGATCTTCGTTGGAAGCGGATTTCTCTTTCCATCTCGGCTTGGCGGTCGGAATGAAAACCACGTCGGCATCTAGCCTTTTGGAGGCTTCTTCCGCGATGCGGAGATGACCATTGTGGATGGGGTCGAAAGCCCCACCGTAAAGAATGAGACGTTTCATGGCTATTCCTTGATAGGCAAGACGATCTTCGGATCCTTTTTCTTTTGGCGGTAAAGGATAACGATATGGCCGATGGTGGCCACGTGGGTAGCTTCCAGTTTGGAAGCAAGATAGCCACCGATTTCCTTTTTGTCCACTTCGGCGTTGTTTAAGACCTTGATTTTGATCAATTCGTGGGCCTCTAAGTTATCGGAGATGGCTTTGATGATATTATCATCAACCTCACCTTTGCCGATATTGACGGCCGGGGTTAAGGTGTTGGCCAAAGATTTAAGATAAGCGATGTTTTTCGGTTTCATAATACTTCTTTCCAATCAGGGATGGATTGCAATTCAGGCAAGGTGCGGGCCTTGTTGTCTTTCTTTCTATTGGCCGTGGTCCAGACGGATTCTTTCTCGGAGATAATCTCGCAAAGCATAGCTTTGAATCCGGCTTTCTTGGCGGCCTTCATATCGGTGTAGAGCTGATCGCCGATGAAAAGGACTTCCTCGGGCTTATATTTCAGCTTCTTAACGAAACGATTGATTTTGTGACTATAAGGTTTCATGGCCCAGCCTAAATATGAGACGTTTAAGTCGTGGGAGAATTCTTTCACTCGGCCCACCATGGCGTTGGAAACCACCGCCAATTTAAGGCCTTCATTCTCCAAGTTCCTCACCCATTCCTTGACATAGCAAGGAGGGACGCGGCTTTGGGACTTAGCCAAGGTGTTATCCAAATCGCATAAAATGAGCTTGATGCCCAACTTATGGAAGAATTCGGGGCTTATGTCCGTTGGCCTCTCGCAGCGGTAATCCGGAAGGTAACGGATCGTCATTGCTCGTCTCCTTCATCGAACAAGGAAATCTGTTCGAAGTTCATTTGGCCTTCTTCTTTCGGCTCTTCGGCTTCGACGATCTCGCTTACTTCAGGCTTTTCTGACTTTGGAAGTTCGTAAGAAACGAAGTCGTTATCGACATAAAGGGTGTCTAGCTTGGAGACGCTGACGATGCGGGCCTTGGACTTGAAACCAGAGGCCATCTTGGCGTATTTCTCGCTCGGAGTGAGGTAGAAGTCATCGAACTTAGCGTCGTAGACTTCGTTGTTGTTTAAGATGCACGGGATGACATAAGGAGCTTCCTTATCGCCGACTTTATCGAGATAAATCAAACGATGCTGCTCAGACTTGAACATGCTGTAAGCCGGAACGGCTTTGGATAATCTATTGCCTTTAGTAACAATCTTCTCTGGGTCGATGACGCGGAGATGGGCTCTGTCGGTAAGAAGGAGG
>CAYPED010000173.1:1757-1997 GCA_964409745.1 uncultured Staphylococcaceae bacterium
CCCGCCATATCGTCACCTTTGAACTGGCCGGACTTGACGCCGCCCGTTCTTGGATTGGTAAGTGGAATGTCATTTTCGTTATAGAACGAGGCTAAGCCCGAAACCGACATCACGAACAAGTTGGACTGTCCGGAGGTAACGACCACGTCGACCAAGGAATCGGAGGCGCCCATACGGATAGCACCCAAGGTCTTGTTATGGCGTTTGGCGGCGAACAAAGAGAGTTGTACTCTCTTGATG
>CAYPED010000174.1:0-1973 GCA_964409745.1 uncultured Staphylococcaceae bacterium
TTTATAGTTCGGTGTATTTCTTAGCGGTGCCTTTAGCCTTCTCGACTGGATACTTTTCTTTGTTCCTTTTAATTTTGGCTAAGCAAATTTCATCGGGGTCTAATCCATAATGATCCGCCATAAGGTAGCAGTAGTTCAAAACATCGGCCAATTCTTCTTTGATCTTTTCAATATCGGCCTCATCTTTCCATTGAAAGGCTTCTAATAATTCAGCTGCTTCGATGGAGATGGATTCTGCTAAGTTCTTGCCGGTATGGAATTGTTTCCAATCCCTCTCGTCGCGGAACTCAGTCAAAGCGCGCATAACTTCTTCGTTCTTGTTCATAATTGCCCCTCTTTTATTTTCTGTAATATGTGGCGTCCCTATAGGAACCTATTTTGATGATTTTGCCTTCTTCCATCAATTTGCTTATAACGACTTCGATGGTTCTTGGACTGATATCAGGCAATTTATCGATGATGTCTCTTTTGGATATTGGCACCAAAGCGTTCATCAGGACATATTCGATTCTTTCAGCTTTGCTCAGTTTCTTATCTGCCGAAGCAAAGACGTTTTCATCTAACATCGAATAACACTTATAGATGACTTGAATCATATAAAGGATAAAAGGCTCGTAGGTATTTTGATTATCGGCCCAACCGGTGGAGCATTCCCCTAAGGTCCTATAATATTCGCCTTTGCTCTCGTTTATCACGTTCTCGATGGAAATAAATCTTCCAATGTCGAACCCCGACTTATAAAGCAATAGCAAAGTCAATAATCTGGATATCCTTCCGTTCCCATCGTCAAATGGGTGAATGCATAGGAAATCAAGGATGACGCACGGGACTAGTAACAATGGGTTTATCTCAGGGTCATGGATGGCTTCTTGATAAGCCAATAACAGTTGATCGATAGCCTCTTCGGTCTCTTCGGGCGAGACTGGAACAAAGATAGGAACCATCTTGCCGTTAACTCTCTCGGTGATGATGTTTGGATCCTTTTTGAAGTGTCCGCGATTTTCAATCTTAGCCACATCCAACATGGATTTATGAAGAGAGAGGATGGTGGTTTTATCGAAATGGATAATGGAATGATGCTCATGAATCTCATTTAAGACATTGCGGTAACCGATGATTTCCTCTTCCTGATGGGTGAATGATTCGTTGCTGCCACCAGCAATCTCATCGATTCTCTTTTCGGTGGTATGAATGTTCTCAATCGCATTGCTGCCTTTGATGGAATCCCTAATGGCTTTGTTCTTTAATCCTTTGAATAACTCGGGATTACTTTCCAATCTGACGGATTCCTTGCCTTTGATATCATAAATAATCCCGACTAGGTTCATGAGCCTTCCGGAGATTGATGTCTTTAAGAATGAATAATCAAATTTTCTCACTATGGTCTCCTCATTACTTACTAAAATATACATTAAAATGTGTAGTAAATCAATTTTACTTACTAAAAACACCATAAAAATGTGTAGTAAATACGTGTGATGTGTAGAAAATGTACGAAAGTCATTAAATTTCGCTGTCTATGGTTTCGACTCATATGTGCTAGACTTTGTCCATGGTCAAATTATCGATAAACGTCGTCTGTGCCATCTTCCATGATGGAGATAAGGTCTTCGCTGCTCAAAGAGCGTATGGTCATCAAAAGGGTTTATATGAATTCCCTGGCGGCAAGCCTGAAATAGGTGAGTCCTTGAAAGACGCCTTAAGAAGGGAAATCAAAGAAGAACTATCGGTGGACATCTCCGACATCATTCCAAGAGAAACCGTCTCCCTTGAATACGATGATTTCTTCATTCATCTTCATGTCTTTGACGCGGATGTCGATAAAGATAAAATCAAATTGAATCCAGACATCCATTCCGATGGCAAATTCTTTACCTACGAAGAACTTCTTGCCTTTCCTTGGTGTCCGGCCGATAAAACCTTATTGAAGGAGGATATCATGGATATCAAATATAAGTTCTACAATGCCGAAA
>CAYPED010000175.1:0-1960 GCA_964409745.1 uncultured Staphylococcaceae bacterium
TCATCTCAGGCTATCCATGTTCCATTCAAGGACAAGCCTCGATTATCAGGGATGCGACCGAGGTCGTGTCGAACCTCCAAAACGGATTCGGGGTGTTCTACTGGGAAGGGGCTTGGACACCGACTAAATATTCTGGCTGGGCTGACCAAAATAGCGCCTCTTCTTGGGCCAACCAAGCCTTGTTCTCCTATAACGGAAAGGCTCTCGGAAGCCTGAACGTCTATAAGAAGATGCAACCAACAAAATAAAAACCCATTTTAAAAATATGAAGAAAGGAAAGGACAAATGAAAAAACGGCCTGTCGTCTAGTGAAAGGCTCTAGGAAGCCATGGCGTCTTCATAAAGACGCATCCTAAAACATGAACTTCATTTTAAAAATATTCAGAAAGGAAACAAAAAATGAAAAAACAACTATTGGTCTTAGTCTCCTCAATGCTCTTATTGGCAGCTTGTGGACAAAATGACTCCTCCGCAGCATCATCCACACCTATCGACTCTTCTACTGGCGGCGATAGCTCCTCTTCAATCCCGGCTGAACCAGCCAAGATCGACGTAACCATCAAAATCACCGCCGTTGGAATCGAAGAATACACCGGCACCCATTCCAAACTCTACATCAATTCTAGCTTCGAGTCCGCCGATTGGACTACGCACGTTATGACCCAGGACGCCGATAACGCGAACATCTGGACTTACACCTTCAGCCAAGTCGAAGTCGATGCGAGATATAAGTTCAACATCTATTACGGTAACGACGAAGCCCCAGATTGGTCTAACGGCATTAACGCCGAAGGAACTGGCGAGAATCCTCTAACCATCACCGTCACCGAAGATAAGAGCTTGTATGAATTCACCTCGAACTTCACCATTCCTACCACCTCTCATACCTTCACCCTCGTTTTGACCCCTCACGTTCAAACGACCGAGGGCACCGATGATACGATGTATGACTCCACTTACCTTTGGATGTGGTACACCCCAGACAATACTACCGTTCTCAATAAGCAAAACGATGGAACCTGGACCTATCAAGTCAGCGATTTTACCGGTAATAGCTTCCAATTCACCCCGTGCTTAGGAAGCGAAAACGCCATCAACTGGTCTTATCAACATGGTGCTTACGAAAACGGCACTTGGAGCCAATGGAATGCAATCAACGTCACTCTCGAAGAAGGAAAGACCGAATACACATACGATATCTATTTCAAGGCTCAGCCAGATCAGCCTGCCGGCGCCACATATTCTGTGACCTGGCATTACAACGCCACGAGCTGGGTCAATCTCGGCAGCAGCATTTCCGTTTGTTACACGGTTAATGGTGGGGACTTGCAATGGGCCTCAATGACTTGGGATGAGCAAGATAGCTATAACTACACCGCGACCGGTGCCGATATCCCAAGCGGCGCTACCGTTAATTACTATCTTTATTCCTGGAAGGCCGATGGCGATATAAGATATCTTGCCCAAGATGCAACGGGCACGAATTTCTCGATCACCGTTTCGTCGAACCTCGAATTCATCCTTACTGGTGATTTCGGCTCAACCGCCAATTCCTATGGCGTTGGCTCGGTATCAGCAGCGGCATAACCCGCCAAAATAAAATAACTACACACATCCAAGGAGGACTAACATGAAGAACAATGAGGCTGTCTTACAAGAGTTGCCGACTATTGAAAAGTCTGATGACAGATTCGTTTCTTTAGAGAACGTCAACAAATTTTACGATAAGAACATCCATGCCGTCATCGATTTCAATCTTGACATCAAAAAGCATGAATTCATCGTCTTTGTTGGTCCTTCTGGATGTGGTAAGTCCACTACCCTTAGAATGATTGCCGGCCTTGAAGATATTTCGAGCGGCAATCTCTTCATCGATGGGGTTTATTGCAATGATTTGCCACCGGTGGAGAGGGATATAGCCATGGTTTTCCAAAGCTATGCCCTTTATCTGAATATGACC
>CAYPED010000176.1:0-1954 GCA_964409745.1 uncultured Staphylococcaceae bacterium
AGTTTGCCGCTGTTCAGCATTGGATGCCGCTTAAAATCCCAGCTGGTTTCGTAGGAGTCCCAGTCGGTGCGGGAAATTGCAATACTATCATCGGCTTTTGCTATCACTTCCGTTTTCTTATCTGAAACCAATTTGCAAGGCACACTTGCAACCTGCCCAGGCATAAATTTTATTGTCGGTGATAAAAATGAAAACGCCTCTTTTGCTACTTTGCAATTCAAGTCAGCAAGTACATATTTAATGTTACCGCCGTTAAATGCAAAACCCATGGATCCAGCAGAATCAAAAAGGAATCCTCCCTCTACATATCTAAACGATGATTGAAATGTACTTATTGCAGTCCAGGTAAAACCTTCCTTCATTGCATATTCACCGTTATAATTATGTGAGCGAATTCTACCCGTTTTAACATCAATATTGTTTTTTATTTCACATCCATCATTTTCCCAATTTATCACATAGTCATTATTGCCATACCATCTTCTAAAATCTCCTCCTTTTGTGTAAGGAAACCACTTTCTTCTACGCTTTGTATAATCAATTTCATGCCACAAACGCAAAAAACGCTCATTATCCGCTGGCGATAGGCCTTCTCTGGTTTCTGCAACATCAGAAACTTTGCATCCTTCAAAAATATCCCTGAAATTCTCGCTCACCCAATATGCCACCGGGCTTCCGGGGATTTTGGAGAAGTTGGTCTGGTCGGCTGCATAGCGATTCTCACCCGCAAGGAACATATCTTCCTTGCCTTGCTGGCTGGTTGGCTCGATAAGGCGGCAATATGTGCCCTTATAGTCTGCAATGTGGCTTTTACGCATGACAAAGCTGGTGGTCTGCACCACCTCGCCACCGATTTCCTCAAACGCTCTTGCACCGAGGTGCGCCATGTTGACAATGTCCGTGTTCAGAAGTTTGCCACGCAGTTTTTCAAAGCTGGAAAGGAACATCCAAGCGTGCTGGGTAATCATTGCCTGATAGCCGTTCTTCTGTGCCATCTGTCCGCAACGCTCAATAAATACTGCAAACAAATCACTCTTACTATCGGGATAGTTCTTCTTCACGAAGTCGCTGAGCTTTCCGCTCATGCCGGATGAACCCATATACGGCGGATTCGTGCAGGTCACGCTATATTTCTGCGCCAGCGCCTCCGCCACCTGAACCAGCGGCTTGATGGTATTCAGTGCACTTTCTCTGTGCATACTGATGTCTTCCTCAACCTCTGCAAGCCTTGCGTAGAGCGCAGGGAAGTCCACCATCGTGACATTGAGGATAGAGCCGTATTCCTTGGCATCGCGCAGCTCGTCCATGAGGATGCCCATGCTCTTTTTGAGGTTTGCATCGCCATTTACGAAATACTCAAGTGTAAAGCTATCTACGTCATTGCTCTCCACGATGGCATACACATGGGGCTGCACCTTGCGTGAGAAGAATCGGCGGTCATACTGCCGCGCCTTCATCATGACGGCAAAGTAACTCAGCTGCGCTGCGCGCTCGTCGATGTCCAAGCCGTAGAGGTTATGCTCTACGATCATAGATGCCGCCTCACGGGCAGAGTAACCGTAGGCTTCATAAATCTGCACCAACACGTCAAACATCACAACCAAAATATGGCCGCTGCCCATGCAGGGATCAATTACCTTCATGGAAGGTAATTGAGTGGCTAGTGAATAGTGGTTAGTGGCTAGTTGGCTGCGCACTTCAGGTGTCTGCTCCGCCTCGGGCAGATAATATTTCCAGCCCATTTTTTCAGCGATGGCTTTTTCATTTTCAATTCGTACTTGTTCACTAGTCGCTAAGCACTCTTCACTATTCACTATGAAAATTCGCCCCAGCGAATTTTCGACCATGTAATGGACGATCCAGTCCGGCGTAAAGAGCTGAGTGGCGGCAGGGATGTTCTCCTTGCTGATTTTGATGTTCTTCTTCAGGTCAGCAAACACCTTGTCCTTCGGCT
>CAYPED010000177.1:0-1950 GCA_964409745.1 uncultured Staphylococcaceae bacterium
AGATGATGTCAAAGTCCAATTAACCGACTGGAACGCCCTCTGGCACGATAACTTCCAGGAGAGCTTCCAAATCAAGGATTCTGTCAGAGATACATACGCGATTGGTTTGGTGGAAACCTATGATGAATTGATCAAGAAACTCCGGAACGACTACATCAACGGGGTTATCACCGAAGAACAATACTCCGATGACTATTCGATCATCTTCAATAACATCAACCACATCGATGCCTTCAATGACATCTATAAACGTTATTACCCGGAAGCCGAAACCCAGTCCATCCAAGATGTGGTGGACAAAGTCCAAGTCACCCTAGAGAACCTTAAGAGGAACTGCTATGGCTTGGAGGTCGACTCCGGCAAAACCGACGTCGCTTCAGGCTCCAAATCCGGCATCACCATGGCCTGGTCAGGGGATGCCATCACCTCTTTGGATTTAGCCGAAGAGGAATACGACTTAGACCTTTATTACTCCATCCCTGAGACCGGTGGCAACATCTGGTTCGATGGCTGGGTGATGCTCAAATATGATGGACTCAATAAGGAATACGCCCAGAAGTTCATCGACTTCATGTCCGACTCCGAAAATGCCGGAAGAAACATGGATTACATCGGTTACACCCCATTCATCGCCGGCGAAGGCATCAGGGACTTGGTCCGTAACTGGTATGACCCAAGGATGTCGGTGGTCTACGCTTATGACGTAACCGCGGATGATTATTATTACGATGACGATGGGAACTACGTCTTCAGAGACGGAACCCATGTCAAAGAAGTAACAGTAGATGGAGAAACCCATGAGATAGACTTCGGTTCCAAATCATATGTCGGGTCTACCTTCTACGATAACGAGGCTAATCCGGTGGGCCACGCGGTGGTCGATGGGGTAACAACCTCATGGGAAAGTTTCGCTACCGAGAATCATTGGACCTTAAGAGACCTAACTTACTTCTTTGAAGGCTCATTGGATGAAGCCGAAGATAAATCTTGCTACTTCTATTCCGATGAGATCGAAACCGTTACTGGAAAAGATTTAAACGGCGAGACCAAGACCGTCCAAGTCGGACGTCAGTTCTTGGCCCAATACCCATCGAAGGTTGATGCTGATAAAGCGTCTTACCTTAACCAGATCCCTTCCTTAGCGGTCATGGAGGATTATGGCAGCAATAACACATATGTGTTAAAGATGTGGGAGAACGTCAAGTCCGGTGGGACTTTGACCACTCCGATCATCGTTATCTTCGCAGTAGAAATCGCTGCCTTCATCACCCTAGGAGCCGTCTTAGGCGGGAAGAAACTATATTCCAAAAAACTAAGGAAGAAGCGTAGGGCCGAAGCTAAAGGCAACTAGTCAATATAAGATAAGAGGCGGGGTAAAAACCGCCTTTTTCTTTTATTTCTCCTATTGCTTTATCTAGATAAAAACGGATACAATATTGTTCGGTCATATGAAAGATAACACGCGAACTACGTTTTATCACTTTTATAGGGAGGTCAACCACCTCGACTAGGCGTTTTATACGCTTTTTTAGGTATAATGGCTTTCGTCTCGAAGCCTATATATAAACGTTATTGAAAGGAGAACAGAAATAACGCAATTATGAAAAAGAAGAGATTATTAGTCCTCTTGCCAGCCGTGCTCATGATGCTCGGTTCTTGCGATCCTGCTGACAATCCTTCCTCTTCCACTCAGCCAGACGATGACACTTCGTCCGTCGTCCCTGTCGTTGAAAAAGGAAGCGTCACCATCACCGCCGCCGAACACGCCAAAGTCGTTGCCGACAAGAGCGAATGCGAAGTTGGCAAAATCGTTAACTTCACCATCACCTTAGACAGTGGTTACGAACTTGAATTTTTCAAGGTCAACGGAGCCGACGTCGAAGTCAAGAACAACAAAGCTTCCGCTCAGATGGTTTCCGGTGGCTTAACCGTCACCTATGGTGCCAAGCA
>CAYPED010000178.1:0-1925 GCA_964409745.1 uncultured Staphylococcaceae bacterium
AACCTTACAAAGTTTCTCTTTGTCTGCTTTAATCAAGGCGGTGGCTTCGTTTTCATCCATATCCTGCCCTAAAATCGCGGAGTAAGAGATAGTATCTTCCACCATCTTATCCCCATAGAAGGTATGGCCTAATTCGGATAAAGCCCCTAAAGGTTTGCCATTCGCATAAATCGAAGAACCGACGCCTGGGCCATATTTGACCAGCAAGAAGTTCTTCGCGTGATGGAAGGACAAATAATAGATATTGGCTAAGCAATCGACGTTGTTGAAGATGAAATATGGGATGCGGCAGTTATGGAGAATCTCCAATAACTCCGGATGTTTTTTAGTGAAAACCTCTTCGGAGGCGTCGCCTCTGACGACCACTCCGATGGAGACGATGATATTTTCCCTATCTTCCAAGAATTTTTCGAAAGTTATCTGGGTATCATCGGTCTTTTCGATCAGGTTGCCAGCGAAATCGACTTCATAGAAATAGCTATGGTGTTTCTTGATATCGACGCTTAAGAAAGAACCATAATAAGGGTTCAAGGAAATTTGCATTTCCTTTCTTCCGACGCGTTGGCTGCCAGAAGATCTATTTTCCAACACCATCCCCTCGGAAATAAGGGATTTTAACGCCAAAGTCAAAGCCGCGTTGGTAAGCGAAAGCTTATTGGCCAAGACGCTTCTGGTAGAGCTTTTATCAGCCATTAAGATACGAATAATGGTTTTTTGGGTGTTGGTTAATTCCATATCACTAAATTATAAGAATAAAGTAATTCCTGAAATTAGCAAGAGAACGCAGGTTATCTTCATGAAAACTTTTTTAGAAAGTTTAGGGGCAATAAGAGCGCCGAGAACCATCGAAACCACGGTGGCAGCTGCCCCAATCCCGAACAAAATCCAGACATGCTCGGTGAACAAACCATTCGCCAACTGGGTGCCGAAATTAATAGAATTCAAGATTATCCACAATAACGATAAGGTGGCTCTGAATTTGTTTTTGTCCTTAAGCTCATGAATCGCGTAGATAACCACGAACGGCCCACCCGAAACATAAAGCTTATGCATGATGCCACCTAAGAATAAGAAGATGATCATCACCCACTTCGGGATATTGACCTTCTCGAAATCGATGAAGAAGAAAAGGATGGCGATTAATATCACCAAACCAGCATACACATAAAGGAGTATTTTAGTATCCATCGGAATTAATTCGATGGCAAAGCCAGTTCCGAACCCCGCCCCGACGGATACTAAAATAATCAAGAAGTGCTTCCAATCGATATCCTTGAAATGCCTGATAACGATATACAAAGAGACGACCATCGCCACCAAATTAAGAACCGGTTTGGCGACATCCGCCCCCTCTAATTCCAAAGAAAAAGGCATCGCCAAAACCGTCCCGGCGAACCCGGTGACGGTTTGGATGATGTTGCTGATAAAAATTACCAGGATAAAAAGGATATCTTTGGTCATTGTTTTTATTTATTAGAAATCAACTTTAAGGTTTTCGCCCACGATTCCGACATAAGCCCCATTTTTGGCTTGTATGGTGTCCTTATGGGCAAAGAGCCATTTATTGACCTTCCAGAGTTTCTTATCTTTTGGGGTTTTCTCCAAATCCATATTGGTCTTATCTCCCAAAATGATGACGCATCTAAAGCCATCATTGCTTAATTTGCATGGGGAGAAATGGAAGGTGTACGGATATAAGATGACGGCCTCGCCTTTCTTTAAAAGGAAGGCTTTGACGTCTTTGGAATCCAAAAAATCATTATGGACATCGTCCTGATTGGCCAAAAGGAGGACTAAATCATCCCCAGCCACATCGACCTCTGGGCAAGCGTGGTATTCCAAGCAATTGAGCAAGGAATTATAGCCATTGCAGTACCCAACTTCGATATCGCCTAAGCCAAACGCGGCTTCTTTAGCCTCTTTAA
>CAYPED010000179.1:0-1871 GCA_964409745.1 uncultured Staphylococcaceae bacterium
AGCCGTTCTTTTTTGCTTCTTTAAAAAGGATGTATGGTCACGCTCCATTGATAATCACCCCCACCCCGCATAGCAAAAGAAACATCGATAACTATCATCTTTGTTCCGATGTTAGGGCCGTCTCCAACGGCATTGACCTAAAGGAATACGCCTACGACCAATCCAAGATTGATGACTTCAAAAAGAAGTTCGGCATCAAGGAAGGCGAGAAATTCGTGATGGGCGTGGGTTTTCCCTTCGTAAGAAAAGGTTACGTCGACTTCATGGAGGTAGCCAAAAGCTTCCCTGAAACCAAATTTATTTGGTTTGGGGCTCTTCCGAAAGTGGCGATGTCCTCCGCGGTCCGCAAGGCCATCAGACATAAACCAGACAATGTCATTCTTCCTGGATATGTGGATGGAAGGCTCATCCAAGGGGCTTATTTAAGCACCTCTTGCATGTTCTTCCCGAGCTACGAGGAAAACGAAGGCATCGTCGTCTTGGAAGCCTTAGCCAGCAAATGCCCGTTATTGGTCAGAGACATAGACACCTATAACCCATGGCTAAAGAAAGGCATTCATTGCCGTATGGGTAGCAATAACGAAGATTTCATCAAAGAACTGACCCGCCTCTTAAATGAAGGTGAGGATCCGAAAATCATCGAAAATGCCTATCAAGTGGCCGAAGAGCGATCAATTGAAAAGATTGGCGAGCAGTTGGAAGTCATTTATCTCGAAGCGTTTAACGATCAGACTATCTAATGTCGATTGCATTGTCGGGAAGCAATGAAAATATTTGTTCCAGGGTTCTTCTGCCTATTTTAAGTTTAAGAAGCTCGTCAGCGTCCTTAACATCAACTGGCTTGTGATAATATTGGCAAACGCTGATAAAATTCTTCCTATCATCTTCGTAATAAGTAATGGAATAACGATGACCGAGATAGAAAAATTCGATTTCTCGTCTTCCGCGCACTAATTCTTCAATACATTCTGGCTTCATTGGAATTTATCTCCTTTGGCGTGATAGTAGACGCCGTCGATAAAATGCGATTTATGGATGTGTGGCACCATTGGATGATTTTTTGGATTGCCATGGTCGGTATAATGAATTTCTAGGTATGTTTCACCTTTACTATCATAATACCTTTCTTCTTCTATTTCGCCGTTTACTATTTTTTTTGACGACGGAATTTGGTGTGCTTCGGGTCGGTATTTTGTTTCCGAAGAAGGCAATATAGATTTGACGAACTTTTTTGACTAATTTAGATTTCAAGGGATTATATAGTCCGGGCCTGTTTCGAATATGACAGCTTGATTTGAAACTAAGTTTACGAGTCTTCTTCGCCGTTGCATTTTCTTTATCAGTATATTGTCCGCTTTCTTCGCCATTTCCTGCCGCGATGTAGGGTTGTGGTTTATTTCCACCACCAGGTTTAGTTGGATTTGACATCTGCATGTCTCCTTTCTGGTCTTTTGACCAATAAAATGATAAAATGTCGATGAGACCTGAATAAGATGTCAAAATAGTCAACAAATATTAATGGCATTTGAAAGATTTTTTTCTATAATGTAGTTAATAAATTGCGTTATAAAAGTTAACGAATATGCTAGTAATTGATGAGAAGACTAACAAATATTAATAAAGGAGTGTATATACCATGGCCAATAAAACTACCACTGGCGAGCGAATTAGGGAAGCACGCGAAAACATAGGTATGACTCAAGCTAAGCTGCATGAGTTAACCGGAATATCGGTTACGCAGATTTCAAACTATGAAAATAATTTGATAAATGTTGGAATTGATAACTTAGCAAAAATTGCAAAAGCCCTCAAAACCTCTATTGACGAAATCTATTATGGGTCAGCATCAAAAAAACCAATTACATCCGCTG
>CAYPED010000180.1:0-1813 GCA_964409745.1 uncultured Staphylococcaceae bacterium
ATTTCAATCGAAGGGGCCGAACTTCTTGAATGTTTCCAGTGGAACGAAGAAAAATATAATCTCGATGATGTCAAAGAAGAATTGGCAGATGTCATAAATTATTGCTTTCAAATGTGCCTCGTTTTAGGAGTTGACCCAATAAACATTGTTAATGCAAAGATGAACGAGACTGAGAAAAAATATCCTGTATCGAAAGCCAAAGGATCTTCTGCTAAGTATGATAAATTAAAATAGCAAAATTAACACAGCCAAAAGCTGGCATTGGGGGCGCTATCTTTCCTGCGTGTTTTCGTTCTACGGGCGTTAAAGCGTGCCTCATGCAAATAACTCATTTTTTTTTGCATATTATGATACAATCATATTGTCATATGCAAAGGAGCCCCTATGGGTGAAGAAGAGAAAAACGCTGCTTTTGGCGTAGAAGAAAAAGCTGACAAATATTATGCGATGGTTAAAAAGAAGAGGAGACATCCAGCTAAGTCTTATGGTGTAAAATCCGTCATTGCCAGCGATGGTAGAACCATCATGACTGCTTTTGATACGGGGAATAAGTCGATTGTCGAAGCGGAATTCCAAGTTAAAGAAGAGAATCCTGGCTGGGAAGAATTGAAGAACGAAAAGACCAAATTCGATGCTAAAAAAGGTAATAAACCAAACATTTCCGTTAAACCTATCAACGCCGATGGCAAAAGCAATGGCAAGCCAATCGATGTAGAAGACCCCAATTTTTCTTCAAGAGAAATAGGCCTTGACCAGCTTAAGCTGAAAGGCAAGCTGGAAAAGTACTATTTTGGGCAAGAATTTTCTAACGATAATCTCCATATCCAAATCATCTACAACATCCTTGATGTTAAAAAAATATTTTGCCTTTATGCCCAAGAAATGGTCGTTGTTCTGAACAACATCATAAAGAGAGTAAATGGCGGGACTCTCTCGAACTATAAGGGCCAAGATTATATCGGGATGTTTAATATTAAAGAACCTCATATTGCGATTAACGGCGAAGACAAAGATGCTACTCTCGAACGAAAAGGCAAAAAGAAAGACAAATACTATGCTGTTTTCCAAGATTTTTTGAAAATTTTGAAGCCTTACAACATCTTCTTTGATGAGATTTTCAAATATAAGCCAAAGAAAAAAGAAGACAATCCGAATTTCTCTCAGGTAGAAGCTGATAATTACAATTGGAACGTTATCAGGGCGTGTGGCTTCATTCGTAATTATTTTTGCCACTTTGAATATGACGGGGGCAACGCTGGAACCTCCGATATCGTCCAGGCACTTAATAAAAACAAAGACGTCAAACGTGTCGTAGATGAATATGCACAACATCGCTTGGCGCAAGTCGAGGCAACATTCAAAAAGAACGCTCAACGAAATATGGAAATCTTGCTTTTAACGCTCGATAAAAAAGATTTTGAATATGGTTCTCGAAGCAATGATTCCATCATCAAAGAGCGCCTTAAATCGTTCTTTAGATTTTCCGCTGAAAAGAGAGGCAAAAATTTAGGCATTCGCATACCTTCGATTAAAGAAGCATTGTATGACGAAATCGGCATAAAGGATGAAGACTTTGTTAAGCATCCGGAGAGAAAGGGCAAACTTGATGGTTTGCTGGAGTACATCGTTTATGAATTGATTAAAGATAACAACGAGCTGCAGGCCAAAACTCTCTCCAGGCTTCGCGCAAGAACATGTGAAGAAGATAAGCGCGTCATTTATACTGAATTGGCAAAAGAGCTATATCTTGGCAATAAAGATGTATTCGACACACTTGTAATTGAGTTCAATAATAACATTGCGAGGGCGGATG
>CAYPED010000181.1:0-1805 GCA_964409745.1 uncultured Staphylococcaceae bacterium
ACCCGTTAAGAAGGTCTCCACTCCGACTCCATAGTTACGGGCAATCTTTCTTTCCAAGTCTGAAGATACAAGGGTGTCGTAAATGACTCCATTCTTGGATAGGAGTCCTTTCTTTTCTCTCATAGAGAGAATGTAGTCCAATAAGATGGCGGCGGACTCGTTTCCGGTCAGTCTCTTATATTGGTTGTCTCTATCTAAATAGGCTAATCCGCATCTATCTCCGTCAGGATCGGTCATGACGATAAGATTGGCACCCACTTTCTTAGCCAATTCGATTGGCTCGACATAGGCTTTTTCTTCTTCGGGGTTTGGGGATAACACATGGGTGAAATCCGGGTCCGGGGCGCATTGGTCTTCGACTGGGACAATCTCATAGCCGAGGTCTTTGAAGATCCTCATCGCGTTGACATAGGAAGTCCCGTTATTTGGGGTATAGACAATCTTGAAGTCTTTCTTATCCAGTTTCGGGTTCAATTGGATGGATTCCACCTCGGAGACATATTCATCATCGATTTCCTTTGGAAGGGTGATGGTTTCTCCTTTTATCTCGGAGATTGGCTCAACCTTGCAGGACAATTCATCAGGAAGAAGAGCCAATTTATCTAAGAATGGTTGGATGGTCTCTGGGACTAAGGCGCATCCTTTATGGTCATAGACCTTAAAGCCGTTATATTCCTTTGGGTTATGGGAAGCGGTGATCATAACTCCACCGCAGGCTTTGACCTTTCTAACGGCGAAGGATAATTCAGGGGTTGGCCTTAAGGAATCGAAGATATAGGCCTTGATGCCTTGCTCATTAAGAATCTTGGCGGTCAGTAAGGTAAATTCCCTGGACATATGCCTGTTATCGTGGGAGATAACGACGCCCATCTCTTTGGCGTTTGGGTATTTCTCTAGCAAGAACTGTCCAAAGGCGATGACGGCTTTGCCCACCGTAAAGATGTTCATGCAGTTGGTGCCCGGTCTAAGGATGCCGCGCATGCCAGAAGTGCCGAATTCCAAATCTTTGAAGAAAGATTCGTCTTTCACTTCATCCGACATATTACGGATTATTTCTTTGTCTTGTTCGCTGACGATTCTTGATTCCAACCAGCGATTGATGTTCTTGATTGCTTGTTCGTTCATTATTTTACCTTCAAAGAGTCCAATATCTCTTTCTTGTTATTAGGCATCTCGGCCAAGAACTTCTTCTTGGAAAGATAATCTATCGGTTTATTGATGTTTCCAAAGGAAAGGCTGTAGGCGTGAAGGAACTGGTCCTTCAATCCGAATCTTTCTTTGAAAACCTTGTTGACCTCGAAGTCCCCGTATTTAGGATCTCCGACGATCGGATGGTTGATAGAGGCGAGATGAACCCTGATTTGATGGGTTCTTCCAGTGATTAGTTCACATTCCAATAAGGTATAGCCTTCGTATTTCTTAACCACCTTCCAAAGGGTTTTGGCTTCTTTGCCTCCTTTGGAGATCGGGGTGACGGACACCATGCCCGTCTTGGCGTCTTTCTTTAACGGGGCGTTTATCGTTCCAGTTCCATCTAGTTCTCCCACCACTAAGGCGTAGTATCTCTTATCCAATTGGTCTCTTTCCTTGAACAATCTTTCGAGTTCCTTAAGGGCGGCGTCTTTCTTACCAAAGATAACGAGCCCCGAGGTGTTCCTGTCTAATCTATGAGCCGGAGACGGAACGAAGGACGGCTGATTGGGATTGAACTCTCCTTTGAGGTAGAGATAATCCAGCACGGCTTGGGTGAGGGTGTTTCTCGTTTCGGAATGGTCTCCAATAACAAGGATTCCACTTGGCTTATT
>CAYPED010000182.1:0-1793 GCA_964409745.1 uncultured Staphylococcaceae bacterium
AGATGGCGAGACGTAGCCTAACTTATTTAGGGCGTTTACCATCTGAGGAGATAAAGAAAATGCGGAGAAACTTGCCATAATCGGGAGTAATTATAGGCGAAAGGGGCGAAACTATCAACGCGTAGGCGTATAATGGGAAACATGGAAATCGTCTCTTACTATCCAAAAGGCTTCTGCGATGGGGTTGCTAACGCGTTTGATTTAGCCACTAAGGCCCTAAAAGAATATCCGAACGAGGTTCTCTATCTCGTCGGTTCCTTAGTCCATAACGAATTAGCTATTTCTTCTTTGCTTTGCAAAGGATGCGTCATTTTGGATGAGAGAGACGGAGATTTGTTAACTCAAATGGAATCCCTTCCCGATGGAGCGGTCGTATTGTATTCGGCCCATGGGCACGATAAGGATTCTTACGATAGAATCGCCGAAAAGAAGCATTTCATCGTTTACGATGCCTCTTGCAAGCACATCCTATCCAACATCAAGAAGATGAAAGAGGCCAAAGGCCAAGTAGCGTTCGTCTGCGATCCAAAGCACCTCGAGGCTAAAGCGGTCTCCTCATTAGATAATGTCACCGTTATCGACCCAAAGAACCAAGTCATCAGCAAATATGACTATGTCATATCCCAGACTTCTTTAGATGAAGAAGCCTATTTGAAGGTCGTTGATGAATTAAAGAAAGCCAATCCAGACATCGTTTCTTTAGGCGGAAGATGCCCTTCCACCGTTTTGAGACAAAGGAACATCGTCGAGGCTCCTAACGACATCGACTTATTCGTTATCGTTGGCTCAAAGGATTCTTCCAATACGAAACGCTTAGCCTATCTGGCGAAAAAATATCATCAAAACGCCGATGTCATCCAGGTTTTGGATGTTGATGAACTCAGAGGGTTCAATCTAAATAAATACAAAAAAGCCGCCTTGGCCTCTGGAGCGAGCTCCAGCCAGACGGCTTACATAGATATCGAAAATTACCTTAAGTCCCTTTAGATGACTTCGGGAAGCCTTTCGTGATCGACTTTCTTTATTTGAAGATGCGGGTCTAATCCTAAAAGGATTTTTTCCATTTGGTTCATGAAGACGTGCTCGATCTCGTGAGGGAAATCGATGTAGTTATAGTGATTGAGAACAATCTCTCTCCGACAGTGATGCGGGGCATCACCAGAAATATAAATGTCGTAGCCTTCGTTCATGGCGTTCACGTATTCTCTGGAGCCGCCTCCACCGATGATGGCAACGCTTTGAACCATCTTCTTTCCTTCGGCGATAAGGAGGCCATAATCGACTCCGAAGGCCTTTTTCGCTAATTTAGCGAAATCATGTATCTCCATCGGCTCTTTGAGATGCCCACCGCGAGCCATCGGGCAGGTTTCCAAAGGCTTTACGTCTTCTAAGCCAAGTAAGTTGGCCAAGGTGTCATTCATGCCATCCTTCCCCAAATCGAAATTGGTGTGATAGGACATGATGGGGATATCGAGTTCCTTCATCTTCTCATAGAGAGCCGCTTTGACGGGGTCGGAAGCCAAGACCTGTTTGAGCTTGCCGAAAATAAACGGATGATGGGTGATGATCATGTCTGGCTTATAATCCAAGACGGTTGGCAGAACCTCATCATCAAAATCCAAACATAGTAGAATTTTAGTGGTTTCTTCTTTGAAGGTGCCGACTTGGAGACCAGGATGGTCATACCATTCAGCCGTCTTTTTCGGGAACTTATCGCCCAACTTTTTGAGCAACGATCTAGTCTTCATTCATTACCTCCTTTAAGAGTTTTAGTTCTTTATCGATCTCGGCTT
>CAYPED010000183.1:0-1769 GCA_964409745.1 uncultured Staphylococcaceae bacterium
CAGCTTGGATTTCCTGGACAGGATTCAATTTTTTGCCCTGGATAGCGTACAATGCGGAGATTTTCTGAATGTTCCCGTTAACATAGGCATCATCTCCGACCTTGAGGGTGCCGGAATTGACCTTAACATAGTTAACGTTGCCATAATACGGGTCGACGATGGTCTTGAAGACATAGGCGGACATCGGTTCGTTTAAGGAAGTTTCCCTAACGACGTCGTTGCCGTTTTCATCATGAGCCTCGATTGGCTTAAGGTTGGTTGGGGCTGGCATGTATTTGATAAGCATATCCAAAGTGGTATGCATGCCGATGTTCTTGGTGGCCGAACCAACGATGATAGGAACCAAATCGCCGGCTAAGACGCCTTTGCGAAGAGCGGTCTTGATTTCTTCAGGGGTGAATTCTTCTTCCATGAAGAACTTCTCCAACAAGGCATCATCGGTCTTAGCGACTTCTTCGACGATGGTGTTGTGCAATTCAAGGACTTTGGCTCTCTTATCTGGGTAGATTTCCCCATCGACGCATTCTTTGCCATTAAAGATTCTGGCTTTCAAATCGACGACGTTGACGAAGCCATCGAACTTATTCTCGTGTCCTAACGGATAGGCGAACGGGATGGCGTTCTTGCCTAATTTTTCTCTGATTTCATCTAGTAAATCATCGAAATTGACGCCTTCTTTATCCATCTTGTTGAGATAGATTAAGGCTGGAATACCACGACGTTTAAGCTGTTTCCAATGTTTGACGGTGCCGACTTGGACGCCGGTGGAAGCATCGATTACTAAGATTGCCGCTTTGACGATACGGGTAACCCCGATGATTTCGGCGATGAAATCATCATTGCCTGGCATATCGAGAAGGTTGATCTTATGGTCGTTATATTCCAAAGAAGCGACGGAGCATTGGATGGAGCCCAATCTCTTTTGCTCTTCTGGAAGATAATCGGATACGGTGTTTTTCTTTTCGATGGCGCCTTTTTCAGGTATGGCTCCAGCGGTCCATAAAAGGCTTTCCATCAAGCTGGTCTTACCTGAGCCTTGGTGGCCCAGGATGGCTACATTACGAATATTTTCGGGATCGAAAGGCATAACTAAGTCTCCTAAATGGTGTATTTCACCTTATTTCCGCGGATGATGCGGTGGATGCGACCTTCTTCGGCTAAGGAAATCAAGGTCTTGGCTATCAAGGCCTTTGGCTCATCGTAAAGGATCTTAACGAAGGTGCCAACGCCGATTGGGGTGGTGGATTCGCTGACGATTCTGACCAAGCGATCTTCTAATGGTCTATCATCATCGGCTAAAGCCACGATGTACTCCAAACGCCTATAGGCGGCGTGGATGATGCGAAGCAAGAAGTGGCAGAATGGGCGATATTTGGTCAAGTCGTCTTCGGCATTGTCGCCAGCTTCGACGAAGGCGCCCAAATATTCGCGGACCTGTTTCTCAA
This sequence comes from uncultured Staphylococcaceae bacterium, assembly GCA_964409745.1. Classification (GTDB taxonomy): domain Bacteria; phylum Bacillota_I; class Bacilli_A; order RFN20; family CAG-826; genus UBA4951. The sequence continues at coordinate 1,446 of CAYPED010000183.1, forward strand.
GGAGATAGGATACCGCATAATAATCATCGACGGCGTAACCGACCTTCTTAAGCAAGAAGTGGAGCAATAAGCGAGAAACTCTGCCGTTTCCGTGGTTATATGGGTGAATGGCTAAGAATTCGAACATGAAGACGGAAACCAATAGCAATTTGTTGATGCTTTCGTCTTTCAAGCATTCGTTGAATTGATAGATGAGGTTATCCAACAAAGGATAGGCTTCTTCTGGACGGCATGGACGGAAGACCGGGCGATAAGTGCCATCGGTCAATCTTTCCTGGATGTAGTTCTGGGAGTCCTTGAATTTGCCGCCGATAGTCGGGTTGG
>CAYPED010000184.1:0-1761 GCA_964409745.1 uncultured Staphylococcaceae bacterium
ACGGCTCGCCGACGGCTTCTTTCTTTTCTTCTTCCATATTGGAGGTCCTTTCTTCTGTCTCCGCCCGTAGTTTATTAACTACGTATGATGATTTCAACAAAAAAACGACAACATTGATTTGTGAATCTTCCATCTTGCTTAAATCTTGCTTAATTTGTTACTTAAAGTATTTTTGGTTCTTGCTATTTGGCTTATCTGGCAGAGTCATTTTGACCAGGCCGTTTTCAATGGCGGGGTTCAAATAAGTGGCCCTTAAGGTTTCTTTGGATTTAATCCCTAATCTATCCATTATTTCGTTTGCAGATAAAGGAATTCCAAATTCCATGACTTCTAAGAGCTTATTGACTTGGACAGAGATGCTTTTGGCTGTCACTGAAGCGGTCTTTAGCATCTCGCTTAAAACTTCATCGATCATCTTAAGCATGAATTCGATGAATTCGTTGGAATTCCCGGCTTTATGGCAATTATCGATTACCCTGTAATATTCAGATTGATACTTCTGGATTTGGGATTCGATAGGGACGTATTCAAATAAAGGATTCCATTTGCTCAATAAGACATTCTGCCAAAGCCTTGCGGTTCTCCCGTTTCCATCGCCGAATGGATGGATGAAAACGAATTCGTAATGGAATATACAGGATTTAATCAAAAGGTGCGTTTCTTTATCTTTCTTCAACCAATCGAATAGATTCTGCATCAAGTTCGGAACCATATCCGCCGGAGGGGCAATAAAGATGACTTTGTCTCCATCAAAGACACCTTCGGCGTGGTTTCTGTATTTACCGGCATCGTCTTGAATGAGATTGGTGAGCATTTTATGGGCTTTAAGCAAGTCGGATTCCGAATAAGCATCGAAGCTTTCTATAGCCGAATAAGCCTCGTAAGCGTTTTTGACTTCCTGAATTTCTTTTTGGGAGCCAATCACTTGCTTGCCATCGATGACATCCTTAACCTGGTTTAAAGATAAGGAGTTCGCTTCAATCAAAAGGGACGAATGTATAGATTTTATCGTGTTATTGTGCCTTAAAGTCGGCATTCTCTTCAATGAATTGAAAGAACTTATTTGGCTCAGTTTTTCCGTTATCGAGATGGTTCTGGATAACATGTTATTGGTGATTTCAAATGGCGGCTTATACATCGTAATTTGTCCTTCGAAAGTATTATACCATCTTAGATGAATTATTCATTATCTTGCTTAAATCTTGCTTAATTTGTTACTTAATTCTTGACTAAAAAAAGCCCCAAACACGGGGCTTTTAAATGTTCAAACGATAATTAGCAAACCGCTCTTTCGCTGATTGAATCGAAGAGATGAATCTTATCCTTCTTGAATTCGAAGGTTATATCGGTTCCTTTCTCTAAGAGGGATTCCGACGCCACTTTGGCGAGGATATTTTTCCCAGCGTAGTTGAAATGAACATAATATTCATCGCCAAGAAGTTCGCTTAATCCAATCGTGGTCTTAATGTCGCCATTCTCGTTTCTAACGATGTATTCTGGCCTGATTCCGAAGATGACTTCGTGGTCATCGCCAGCAACGATGGCTTTAAGCTTTTCGATTTTCTCTTTCATGCTGACTATTCCAGGATCTAAGTCAGGGTCGTATTCTTCGTGAGTCTTCTTCGACTTCTTTTTCTTGGAAGCTTCATTCAAAGCCTCTTCTTTTCTCTTCTCAACGAAAGAATCGAAGCCAGTTTCGAGTTCTTCTAAATATTTTTTATAGAACTGATCGTGAGAATCGATTTTATCTTGAGGAAGGCT
>CAYPED010000185.1:0-1759 GCA_964409745.1 uncultured Staphylococcaceae bacterium
TTCGTAGCATTGGATCAAATAAGGTGTTAAGTAAATTGATTCGTTCCCTACGTCTTGCCAATCTACGTCCGCTTGATCTATATGTTCGCCTTGATTTTGCATCACTTGCTTCGGCAAAGATTCTTGAGCCCCAAGCAGTCTTACCCTTAAGACGTTTCAGTTTAAAATTTTCATCGGTTGCAGCCCAACCGACGGAGTCAGTGCCTATATCAAGGCCAATAAATAGTTTTTCTGCCATAGCATATTTTCCTTTTCAAAAGAGCTTACTAAAAGTATATCAACTCAAAGGCAACAAAAAATAGCCACATTTGATTGTGGCTATTTTGTGACCCTATGGTCATCCCCTCGCGGGGACCTTGTAGCAATCTGCTTATTTGAACTTAGCAGTGTTGTCTTACAATGCAATTTTATTCTATAGCACGTTTTTTAAACATTCAACATGCCAAGAATTATTTATTTATTCGATGGTCTGCTCACTGACAAAATCGAAGATGTGAATCTTATCCAAGTCGAAGTGGACTTTGAATTCCTCGCCCATCTTATAGATTCTTTCCATCGCCGGGACTTTGGCGATCAATTCCTGGTCGCCTATGGCGAGGTGGACATAGAACTCATTGCCAAGCAATTCGGATAAGGTGATATTGAGGAAGTAGAACTTCGATTTGGTATATTCCTTGTTGGCGTCCACGTGGTGATGGATGTCTTCTGGACGAATGCCAAAGTAGATGTCATGAGGCTGACCCGCTTTGACGTTATCCAAGCAGACTTTCTTGGCCTTCAAGGATTCGAGGCGATTGTTAAGACGGAGAAGCTCTTTTTCTTTCTCGTCTTTTTTCTTTTTGAGTTCGACGGTTTTGATGTCTTCCTCACATTTGGCAATCATGCCATCGACGTCGTAATTGAGGTTGGCATAGAAGCTATCATGAGCTTTCTTGAATTCCTCATCCAATTCGAGGGTGTTGTTGTCGTCGAAGATAAGAACCCCATTGTCATAAGTGGCTTTGATGACGTTGGTCGATGGGGAACCGATGAATTCAGCGACGAATTTATTGACTGGGTGGTCATAAATCTCTTTCGGAGCGCCGATCTGCTGGACATAGCCATCTTTCATGACGACGATTCTATCCGCCATGGTCATAGCCTCGGTCTGGTCGTGAGTGACGTAGATGGTTGTGGAATCCATCTTCTTATGAAGCTTGACGATTTCGCTTCTCATTTGGACACGGAGTTTAGCGTCCAAATTAGAGAGAGGTTCATCCATTAAGAAGAGCTTGGCATCTCTGACAATGGCGCGTCCTAAAGCGACACGTTGCCTCTGGCCACCTGAGAGTTCGGCCGGCTTACGATTGAGATAATCTTCAAGGCCTAAGATCTTGGCGGCTTCTCTGACACGATGATCGATTTCGTCTTTCGGGAATTTCCTCATTTTGAGGCCGAAGCCAATGTTGTCGTAGACATTCATATGCGGGTAGAGGGCATAGCTTTGGAAGACCAAGGCGATGTTCCTATCTTTTGGAGATAAGGCATTGGAAAGGACTCCATCGATATAGAGTTCGCCTTCGCTGATTTCTTCAAGACCGGCAATCATACGCAAGGTGGTTGATTTGCCGCATCCAGAAGGACCGACGAAAACGACGAATTCCTTTTTCTTGATATCCAAATTGAAATCATGGACGGCGGCAACTCCGTTAGGATAAACCTTATTGATGTTAATGAGCTTTACATATTCATGATCGCTGAGTTCAAGTTTGTTTGGCTC
>CAYPED010000186.1:0-1753 GCA_964409745.1 uncultured Staphylococcaceae bacterium
AATCGATTAATTCTTTATTCTTAAGGATATCTTCAATTGCCATATAAACGGTTTGCTCACCGTCAGATATGGCTAAGCCAATAGGCTTATCATCGTGATAGGAATCAAAATCGGTATTTAAGGCTAGGCCAATCTTTCTTTTAGAAAGGATATCGGAAGGAATCTTCTCTACGACTTTGAACGCAAAAGAAGAATCACTAGATCCTTTCTTCAAATCATTCGGCAAACGATTCATCATCTGCCTTAATTCGTATTTCTTAGCGAATTCGTTGGCGGAATCGAAGGAATATCCCTTATAAATGCAGTCGGAAAGACCGAAAGGAAGTTCCTCATCGGTTCTGATACGAGCCAAATCATAGCTCATCTCCGCCGATTGACGACCATTGATTAATTTCTCGCCCAACTTCCCTTTGATATTTGGGGCGGCTTCCAAGATAGCCGGCACGGTGCCGTATTCCTTGATTAACTTCAAAGCGGTCTTCTCCCCGATACCAGGAACACCAGGATAGTTATCGGAAGAATCTCCGACCAAGCCTTTGAAATCCACCACTTCAGAAGGCGTTAATCCCAAAGTCTCCATCAGATGATTCTCATCGAATGGTTCCATGTTGGATAAGCCCGTCTTAAGCAAATAAACGGTGGTGTTCTTATCGATTAATTGGAGATAATCGTGATCGGAAGTATAGATAGTTACTTCATAGCCTTCGTTAGAGGCCTTCTTAGCGATGGTGCCGCAGATATCATCGGCTTCGATGCCGCGCTGCTCATACCACTTGATGTTTAAAGCGTCCAAATATTCCCTCGCAATCTTAAACTGCGGAATCAATTCTTCAGGCGCTGGTTTTCTATTGGCCTTGTAATCATCGTATTGGTCTTTCCTAAAAGTATGACCATCAGCGTCAAAGCCAACGAATATAGAATCCCCCAAAGACATATCCTTAAGGATCTTCGAGAACATATTGGAGAAAGCGAAAACCGCGTTGGTCGGAACCCCATAAGAGGTACGCATGATGGCGGTTGGGTCTCCGTAAGCCGTCGCATAATAAGCCCTAAAGAGTAAGGAATTGCCATCTATGATAACGATCTTTTTCTTCATATCATTCACCTAATGGCTCAATCTTATCGGCCACGAACCCTTTCTTGCCTCTATATCCATCAATCAATAATGGAGCGTTTTCTTTCAAATAAGGATAGGCGTTATCGTAGGTTTCATTGAAACAAACGAAGTCCATCTCCCCTAAATCATCATATATGTCGATGAAGGCCATCCTTCGTCCTCCCTTATCGGTGAACGATCTAACGGACTTAAGGACACCTGCCACTTTGAATCTATCTAACTTCGAGGCTTCTTCAATCGATAAGGCCTTGGCTTCCTTGATCTCATTCTCGTATAACGATAAAGGAGAAGAGCTAATCATGATGCCTAAGGCCGCTAATTCGGCATTCAAATCCACTTCCGGAGTTGGGTCAGCCTTGACCATCGCCGGTTTCTCGATGCCGATATCAAGCAAGACGGACATCCCATCTTGTCCCGATAGCAATTCGGCGTATTGCAAAGCCGAGAAGGCGGTGGCCCTTAATGAGGCCCTATCAACCTTGAATTCGTCTAAGGCTCCGGCGTCTATTAACCTAATCAAAGCGGCTTGGTTGAGGCCCAATTTCTTGCATCTTAAGGCGAAATCGAAGATATCTTTGAATTCCCCATTCAAGGTTCTTTCTTCATGTAGCTTCGAAACAAACAAACCCTGAAGGT
>CAYPED010000187.1:0-1729 GCA_964409745.1 uncultured Staphylococcaceae bacterium
AGTCTTCAAAGAAGGCGGAGAACATATACGAGCAATCGGAGCAGGATTCCCTGGCGAATAGTATGGTAAAACCCGACAAATCGGAAGAATACAAAGCATCCAATTGGGATTTATTCACATAAACGACGTTATCGTTCCAAGAAACCAAAGAATCCATCTTCTCATTGAAAGCGTCCTGGTCCTTGATGGTCTTATCGGAGTCCTTAAAGAGGTATTGCTTAACTAATTTGCCTTTCTTAAAGACGGCAATCGCATTGGCGTTAGTCTGGGCCTTAATCCCATGATTCTCGATCAGGTCCTTTAATTTAATATGATAAATACGCGCGTCTTCCTTCTTCATATAAGTGGTCAACGCGGTACAAAAATCGTAATAGCAAATACAGTCATCCTCATCCCCTTGGATCAATAAGACAAAGGTCTTTTCGTTATCCAAGAAATTCTCGAATAACCCATACTCCAAAGAGATGAAATGTTCCTTCAAACCCAAAGAAGAATCATACTTCTGACCAAGTGGGATCAAGGTGGTATTTTCCTTACTTAGAGAGCAAGAAAAAAGCCCTGGTAAAACCAGCGACAAAGTTATTAAAGAAACCCCTGCTTTTTTCATAGGCAAATTTTAGGACAAAAAGAGAAGCATTTCAACCACCCAAAAAAGACGAAGAAAACTAAAAAATATTTCGTAGGTTTTCTATCGATGAGACCGATAAAAAGCCAACATTTTGAATTTTGAAAAAAATCTTAAAAAAATTTTGTTGTTTTTGCGTGAAAAAACTATATATTTTCTTTCGTGATTTTTCCCACTCGTTCGTAGGGGTCAAATCTAACCGTTTTCTTAAGCGGGAAATAGGGGACAAGACCATGAAAGAAAATGATGTCATTATCTCTTTGAAACACGTGCAGAAGAAGTTCGAAGACGACTTCGTTGCCGTGAGTGATTTCGACTTGGATATCTCCAAGGGCGAATTCGTTACTTTGCTAGGCCCATCGGGCTGTGGCAAATCGACCACCTTGCGTATGATCGCGGGATTCGATATCCCTACCAGCGGCTCCATCCTTCTTAATGGGGAGGATATCACCAAGCTCCCTCCTTATAAGAGACCGATCAACACCGTCTTCCAGCATTACGCCTTATTCCCGAACCTGGACGTTTACGACAACATCGCTTTCGGGCTTAAGTTAAAGAAGGTTCCGGTTGAGGTTACTAACCGCAAAGGCGAAAAGGTCACCAAACTTAGGAAATTATCCAATAAGGAAATCGATAACAGGGTGGCGAAAGCCTTAGCCATCGTCGATATGGAAGAGATGGAGGATCGTCAGATCTCCAACCTCTCCGGCGGCCAGCAACAGAGAGTGGCCATCGCCCGTGCCATCGTTAACGAACCAAAGGTTCTTCTCCTTGATGAGCCATTGTCAGCCTTAGACCATAAGAAACGCATCGAGATGCAGTTGGAACTTAAGGAAATGCATAAGAAATTGGGCATTACCTTCATCTATGTCACCCACGACCAAGAAGAGGCTCTTACCATGAGCGACACCATCGTCGTCATGAGAGATGGCGAGATTGTCCAAGTCGGCACCCCGGAACAGATCTATAACGAACCTATCAATGCCTATGTCGCTGACTTCATCGGCGAATCCAATATCTATAACGCCACCATGGTCGGCCCTAAGAAGGTCAGATTCTTGGCCGCTGCCTTCGACTGTGTCGATGACTTTCCACTCAACGAAA
>CAYPED010000188.1:0-1718 GCA_964409745.1 uncultured Staphylococcaceae bacterium
ATCGACCAAGGTGAAGTCTATCTCATGGCCCACCGCGGCGATTTTCGGAATCGATATAGCGGCGAAAGCCCTGACCACCCTTTCGTCGTTGAAGGCGTCCAAATCATCGTTTGATCCGCCTCCTCTGGCTAAGATAAGGGTGTCCAACTTATCGTTGGAAGCTTGATTCAAGGCCTTAACGATATCTTCGGGAGCGTTTTTCCCTTGGACTAAAGCGTGATAGATATGGAGCTCCGTCAACGGCCAACGCCTATGAATGTTGGTCTTAAGGTCGGCTTCGGCGGCGGAATCCTTACCGACGATTATCCCGATGGAAGTCGGGAAGGAAGGAATCTCTTTCTTTCTGCTTTGATTGAACAATCCTTCCTTTTGGAGTTTCTCTTTAAGGGCTTGCAAGGCCAATAAGGCTTCGCCTTTGCCAAATAAGGAGAGACTAAGGGCGTTGAATTGGTATCTGCCCTTTTGGGCGTATAAGGTAACCGAGCCAAAAACGACGACCTCATCGCCAACTTTTGGAGAGAAGGTTAGCCTTGAGGCATAGCTTCCCCACATCACGCAGGTGAGGGTCGACTTCTGGTCTTTGATATCGAAATAGATGGCCGAAGGGTATTCCTTATAGGAAGCGATTTCCCCTCGAACCGAGACATAAGAAAGCTCCGGGACGCGTTCAAGAGCGCCCTTGGCCAAGAGATTGAGGTCGGTGACGCTATAGAGTTTCGGGGTTTCTGGCATTATTGGAGGATATTATCCAAGATGGCGTTCACGAATTTGTGACGGCCGTCATCGAGGTATTTATGAGATAAGTCCAAAGCGACGGAGATGATGACTTTCTTATCGGTCTTCTCCTCGCGATGGTAGAAGTTGGTAAGGGAAAGCAGAAGAATGGCCTGTTCCATACGATTCAATCTATCGAAGGTCCAGTTCCTCATGTTCTTTTGGATGAGGTCGATTTCCTCATCTTGGTAACGGATGAAATTGACGATGATTTCTTTGGCGAACAATGGGACATCTTCAAAAGGAACGTCAAAGACGCTGGAGAGGATTTCCTCGACGTTGACCTCTTCGCCCATATGGGAATAGGTGAGGACGTCATAAAGGGAAATGGCGCTCAATTCTTGAATTTTGTTCCTCGAAAAATTTTTCATCGTTCTTTTTTCCGGCGCTTATCTTACCACATCTTCTTAAAGAAAGAAGATAAATCTTATTGGATTCCCACCACGCGGATGGAAACCTTAAGAGGGACCGTCTCGCACATCAAGGAGATGGCGGAGGTCACTTCCTGCTGAATCTTCAAGCAGACTTCCTGAACGTTGGCCTCGGCTTCGATGATGACATCCAAGAAAACTTCGACGTATTCGTTCTTATGAATGACGATCTTCATCTTCTCATTCCAGTCGAAAAGCCACTTCTTGTTAGCCTTCTTCGAAGAGTTGAGCTTGGCTCCAGGGACGTCTTCCACCGCTTTTCTGACGATCTTTTCGATGCAGAGGCGGGAGATGCCGATTTCCCCTTTGCGTTTCAAATTGTTGATTGCGATATAGCCACTTTTCATGGTTTTATCCTTTCTTAATGACCTTTCTGACATAGTCAGCCACGGTTTCTGGCTCGAAGCCATAATGCTTGATTAATTCTTTCATTGGGGCCGAAGCGCCGAATCTTTCGATGCCATAGACATTGTCGGCGAATCTATACCAGCCAGATGGAACGCCCATTTCAAG
>CAYPED010000189.1:0-1708 GCA_964409745.1 uncultured Staphylococcaceae bacterium
CTACCAGAAAATCACCGTTTCCAACGGCAAGAACTTCTATTTCGTCAATTCCCATATGTCCGCCTATGATGTCGGCGGGATCATCAAAGCCAAGCAATTGGAAGAACTTAACGCTTTCTTATCCGAAAGAAAAGAAGCGGGTGACTACGTCATCGTTGCCGGCGACTATAACCACGACTTATTGACCTTTAATCCGGATTATTCCTACGATAAAACCACCAACCGCCCATTCGGTGAGACCAAGAAAGACCCAACTTGGGTGGTTAACTGGTTCGGCACCGATGGATCTTCTCCTTTGGTGGATGGCTATAAGATGATTGCCTCTGACAATACCCCATCCTGCCGTAATAACGACATCGAATGGACTCCAGGAACCACCTATACCTGCGTTGTCGATGGCTTCATTGTCTCCGATAACATCACCGTTTCTTCCCATTACAACATCCAGACCAAGAACGGTAAGAAAGGCATCGATGGATTCGCCTTCTCCGATCACGAACCAGCGATGATCGAATTCTCCTTGAATTAAGGAAATATCGATATTGACTGATAAACGCGAGCCTGTTGCCCGCGTTTTTCTTATCTAACCCTAGACAATAAAAAGAGTTGGCACCACCTACCAACTCCATTCTTTATTTTCTTTCCGTCGGTCCGTAGACTCGTTTGTCGTTAATGATTAACTTCTTATTGGTGGCCTGAACCTTTTCGAAGAAGTTCTCGGCGTATGGTGTGGTGGACGCAAACGAGAACAACTTCTTTCCGTTCTTATCGTAATACTTATAGGAATTGCCATCAAAACCTGCTGGTTTGATGACCACGATATGGATGTCTTTGAAGGAATAGATCCTTTCTTTGCCAATCATCGGACGATAAAGGATGTCATTGCCTTCCACGATCAATCTCGTTCTGGCCGTAAGAGGGAAGAACACCAGTAAGAGAGCAGTCACCACCGTAACCACGATTTGGGAGAGCAAGCGATATTCGGTGTCTTCTGGGAGCAAGAACCAAACTAAGAAGGTTCCAACCACAAAGGCAGCCACGAACACCAATCCCAAATAGAAGGTAACCTTCGGCATTTGGAGGGTCAGTTTAGTAGGAACAGGCCCAAAGCCTTTCTTTTTGGCGATGAGCATAACGGACACCAAAAGGATGAGGATGGCCCCGATAACGATAAGAGGGATATAAATCCCTGGACTCATCGTGGAGGTAGCGGTATCTCCTCCTTCTTCTCCGGTAGAGGAAGATATGTCGGTCAATAATTTAAGCAACATAAAGGTATTCTAACAAATTATTTGGCTTTCTCTTTCTTCTTTTTGCCCGAGAAAATGATTCCTTTGCCCGTTAGGACCAAGAAAAGAGTGTAAACGATTAATAAGGCGGTGAAGATGCCGAGGGCGATGTAGCAGCCCTTTAAGGAATTCGCCGAGAGATTCAATAATAATAACAACGGGGCGACAAATATCATGGCCGGCAATTGAGATAAGGTAAAGATGTTGGCTACCGGGGTCTCATAGTTAGGATCCACTTCTCTTAAGAGAATCATTCCATTGGAGGCGGTTCCCGTCAGGGTACCGAAGTTAACCAAGAAAGATTCGTGGTTATAACCCTTGAAGCATAATTTGGTGAGGAACCTAAGATAGACATAGGTGACGATGGTGCCGACGATGGAAAGGGCAATGATAACCCAAATATATTCCCCTACGACTTC
>CAYPED010000190.1:0-1703 GCA_964409745.1 uncultured Staphylococcaceae bacterium
ACCATTCCGACTTTGTCGCAGATTTCATCCCTGCTGATATCCTTGCTGGCTTTATCGTTCCAATAGAAGTCTCCATCTTTTGGATCATAGAACTTCATAAGGACTTGGATGAGAGTGGTCTTGCCGCAGCCCGTTGGACCAACTAAGGCGATTCTCTTACCCTGAGGCAAATCGATGTTGACGTTCTTTAAGACTAAGGTGCCTGGAACATATTCGAAGTTGAGGTCCTCGGAATGAATGTCGGTGATGCCTTTTTCTAAGGCTAAGCCAGTGCGATCGACTTTCTTTTCATTGAGTAGGGAGTCGATTCTTTCTAAGGAAGCAAAGGCAAAGGAAAGCTCCGCCATAACATCAGAAACGGAATTAAACGGATCCATATAGTTGGAGGCATAAACCAAGAAGGCGGTCAAATCACCGACTTTGAAGTCGATACCTAAGTCCCAATTGGAAGTGAGAACCACCGCACCCAAAGTAATCAAGATGGCGTTGATGATGCCGTTAACCAAACGAGTGGATGGATTGATGATCGAAGCGCCCATCGAGGCGGTAAAGACATCTTTTCTATAGGCGTCCGAAATCTTATCGAATCCTTCGGTTCTTTCTTTGGAAAGATTGAGGTTCTGAATGGTTTGGGAATTGGTTAAGGATTCAGAGACAAAGCCCGACATCTTACCGGCGTTCTTAGCTTGTCCTTTGAAGTGCTTGGAATTGAATTTCGAGACGAATCTGGAAGTAAGCAAAGACAAAGGGGTCAAGACGACGACAGCCAAGCCTAATAGCCAATTCAAGGTAAACATCATGACCATCGTTACGGCAATGGCCACGATGCCATCGAAGAAGGTCGCACCACCGACGACTAAGCCGTTTTGGACGTTCTCGGTGTCATTCAATAAGCGGAGCAATAAGTCACCCTCGCTGTGGGTATCCAAATAAGAAATGGGAATGTTGAGGTAAGAATCAACGACTTCTTTTCTGATGCGCTCGCCGACTTCCTGAGCCAATTTGCCACATAAGGCATCGAAGCCATATCTAGCGGCTACGCCAACCACCAAGGCCACGCCCATGAGAATGAGACTAAGGGACATATTCTCAGAGGTGATGACCCCATCATAAGCCGTATTGATAAGACGACCAGCGATGAACGGGATAATCAATTTGGCAAAAGTAGACAAAGCCGCCAAGATGAACGCGAAAGCCAAGCCCTTTCTAGAGCCTTTGAGATAACGAGTGAGCATTCTAAGTTTCTTGATCATTTTTGTCTCACCTGCATTTCGTAAATCTCGCGGTAAATCGCGCAACGTGCCATCAATTCATCGTGTTTGCCGGAATCGACGATCTCGCCTTTATCCATAACGTAGATGATGTCCGCATCCATCATCGAGGTAACTCTCTGGGAAACGAAAACCTTGGCCACGCCATCCAACTTGTTGATGGCCGTACGGACTCTCTTTTCGCTTAAATAGTCGAGAGCCGACATGGAATCGTCTAATAACAAGAGGTCCGCTTTCTTTAACAAGGCTCGGGCTAAAAGAAGCCTTTGTTTCTGACCACCGGAAAGGTTGCGACCGCCTTCTTCGACTTCGTGGTCTAAGCCATCTTTGTATTTGCTGACATATTCCCAGGCTTGGGCCTTCTTCAAGGCTTCGATTAGTTCTTCATCATTCGCTTCTTTGTTGGCTAACAAAAGATTCGACTTGATGGTG
>CAYPED010000191.1:0-1702 GCA_964409745.1 uncultured Staphylococcaceae bacterium
AAAATGCCCCTCTCCAGGCCCTTATCTTTGATAGTTATTACGATTCCTATCGTGGGGTTGTGGCCCTTATCCGTGTCAAGAACGGAACGGTCAAACCAGGAGATAAGATTCTCTTAATGCAGGCCAACAAAGAATACGAAGTCACCGAAGTCGGCATTCGTATTCCGAAGGAAACCCCAATCTCCGAATTATCCGCCGGAGACGTTGGCTATATCTGCGCCACCATGAAGGACATCAAAGATGTCTTCCCTGGCGAAACGGTCACTTTGGCTTCCAATCCCGCCAAAGAACCACTCCCTGGCTATCGTAAGATTAACCCGATGGTTTACTGTGGTATCTACCCAGTTGACTCCAAACGCTACGAAGACTTGAAAGACGCCTTAGGCAAATTGACCCTCAACGATTCTTCTTTGACTTACGAGCCAGAAAGCTCCCAAGCTTTAGGCTTCGGCTTCCGTGTCGGTTTCTTAGGCCTCCTCCATATCGATGTCGTTCAGGAACGTCTGGAACGTGAATACGGGATGGATATCATTTTGACCGCCCCATCGGTCAGATACGAAATCGTCCTTACCGACGGCACCTCGATGATGTTGGAAAACCCATCCGATTTGCCAGAGATGACAAAGGTCAGATGCATCAAAGAACCGTTCGTCAACGCTGAAATCATGGCTCCGAAAGAATATGTCGGCCCGATCATGCAGCTCTGCCAAAGCCGCAGAGGCGTATACACCGACATGATTTATTTCGATGACACCCGCGTTATTCTCAAATACGAATTGCCTCTATCGGAAGTTATTTATAACTTCTTCGATACTTTGAAGTCCGCTACCAAAGGCTATGCCTCCTTGGACTATACCATCTCCGAATATAAGGAAGCCCCATTATCGAAGATGGATATTTTCCTCAACGGAGATCCGGTGGACGCCTTATGCTCAATCGTCTATAAGCCAACGGCCTACGACAGAGGCCTTCGTTTGGTTTCCAGATTGAAGAACATCATCCCACGTCAACAATTCACCGTCCCAGTCCAAGCTGCCATCAACGGCAAAGTCATCGCCCGCGCCGACATCAAGGCCGTCCGCAAAGACGTCTTGGCCAAGTGCTACGGTGGTGACATCTCCCGTAAGAAGAAACTCTTAGAGAAACAGAAGGAAGGCAAAAAGAGAATGAAGGCGGTGGGTTCCGTCGAAATCCCACAGGAAGCCTTCATGTCGGTCCTATCCATCGACGACGAAGAAAACTAAACGTCCATCAAATGGTGGGCGTTTTTTCTTAATTAAGTGTTACAAATTCAAAATATTTTCGAGTTTGTAACAGCTAAACGCCATTATTTTCAAGTGAAAGTGGGGGAAAACACTCAAGTGAAAGTGGGGGAAAACACTCAAGTGAAAGTGGGGGAAAATATCGACAAAGCAAGGTTTTATCGAATGTTTTTAACACTTCATAAAAAGCCTCTCTTAAAAACAATTTTCATAACTCTCTTGCATTAATTTTCAATAAGTGGATAATATCCGTTGTAATAACTCCAAAGGAGTTATTAAATCATCGGAGATGATACATCGGTGATTAATAGGAGACGGATTTAAATGAGGAAAGAATTCAGGATCATTTTGGCCCTTTCGGCCTCTTTTTTGGGCTTGACGGCCTTAAGCGGTTGCACCAAGGACGACGTTAAGTCCTTGCAAGAACAAGTAACGGATCT
>CAYPED010000192.1:0-1689 GCA_964409745.1 uncultured Staphylococcaceae bacterium
GTTTGGATGGTGAAATCGTTAGGCACCACTTTCTTTGGATCAATTAAAGGATGCCTGGCTTCCTTTAGAAGGACGCATGGTTCTTTGGTGAGTTCGCAGATAACCCCGTTCACGGATTCCCCGTAGCGGACTTTGGCTTCGATGAAATCCAAACGGCCAATGGTTTGATTGATGAGGCTTAATTCGTTGTGCTTCCTGCCGATTTCCCTCGATAAGGACTCGAGAATGCGATGGATTTCCTCTCTTTCATCGGAAAGGAGCTCCTTCATCTTGTTGTTCATGTTGACCAAGGCTTCCGGCTCGATGAAGGTGGTGCCTCCCGAATGGGAGATATCCATGATGATGCCTTTGACTTTGGTCTTATAGGAGGTAGAAACAGGAAGGACGTAATGGCCATCCCTGAGGGTTAAAGAACCAGAAGTTAGGTATTCTCCATGCTCGGAAGTGAGGCTTTGGACTTTCTTGGTGATGTCCTTGGTCAATTTGCGGATGGCGTTCCTGATGGTTTTAAGGGTTGGAGAAGCGTTGTCGAAGATGGATAAATCCGGAGCGATGACCAAATGAATCTTCTCCTCAAGATAGGACATATCCTCGGTTTGGAGGGCGATTTTCTTTAGTTCGTTATCATCCTCGAACTGTTTGAAATACTTTTGGATATTGGAATTGATATTTATGTCATGGGCCACATCTTCCAAGTTGCGTTCCGTGAGGACGCCTCCTTTGGAGGCAAAGGAGAAAATGCCTTCCAAATCGGAAGAGGTCTCGATAGGCAAAGTGCCGAAACGTTCGTGGGCGTAGACCATTTCCTTCATGAGATTCTTCTCGGTGACGAGGGAATCATACGAAAGGAAATCATTCATATTGAGAACGGCGGATTTGCCGATCTCCGTTTTGATGAAATTGAGAACGAATTGCTTGATACGTTCGAATTCTAGTTTTTCCGCGGCGTTTTGCATACTTGCAAATTCTATCATATCCGAGCCAATAGGGTTAGTTTGTGATAGAATAGCCGAGATGATTAACAGAGCACAGACCGTTTCCATTCAAGTTAACGAAGAAACCGTTAACAAGATAAAGAACCTTTACGATGAGATTAAGGAAGACAATTCTTCCGAATACATCGAGTTTTTCGCTAAACGTAAGGGATTATCGGTCAGCGTTTATAAGCCTAACAAGAAAGGCGAGATCAAGGTCGTCTTCCAAGGTCCGGAAGCCTTGTATGAGGCTCGGATTTTCGATCCTAACGCCGAATTATCCAAGAATGCGCCAAAGGTCAGAAAACCCCTTGTTTTGTCCAAGTTCCCTCAAATCGGGTCCGATGAGGTGGGGACTGGAGATGCGTTTGGTCCGGTCGTTGTATGCGCCGCTTATGTCGAAGAAAAGGATGTCCCGTTCCTAAAAGAATTAGGCGTCACCGATTCCAAATTGTTGGATGATGACACCATCAGAAACATAGGCAAGATTTTAATTAAAAAGTTTGATTATTCCTTATTGGTTTTGATGCCTGAGAAGTTCAATGAGGTTCATGAAGAGAACAACATGAACCGCGTGAAGGCCAGAATGCACAATCAGGCTATCGGAAATTTAAAGAAGAAACATGAATCCGCCTATATCTATCTCGATCAGTTCGCCGAAGAGAAGACTTACTATTCTTACCTAGATGAAGAAAAGGAAGTAGTGCGCGGAATT
>CAYPED010000193.1:0-1639 GCA_964409745.1 uncultured Staphylococcaceae bacterium
CTGGCGTTAAATCTATTCAATTAGTGGTTGCGTCTGACTCGAATTTCGAAAATATTCTTCAAACAACTGATATTGACTATACAACATCAGCTAACAAATCGGTTGAGACACAAATAACAACGCCAACAGTAAATTGCTATTACAAAATAGTCTTCAACATGGACAAATCTCAAACCAAAAAGGATGTTCAAGTCAAGTCATTAACTTTCACCGAATCCCTTTAATCCATCCCCACACCACAAGGCAGGCTCACCCCTGCCTTTTTCTTTTGCCTTTCTATCTCATTCGGTTTAATTTATTAACCGTGAAAAACGAAACCCTATTGCCATTAAAAGTGTCTAAGAGCCAGGTAGACGCCTCAAAGAAGGCCAAACTGGCTTCTATTCTTTATTATGTTCAGGAAGCCGCTATAAAGGCGGTGGAGACGGATTTGGGCATCACTCCTGATAAAACCAATGGGAGAGGTCTTCTCTGGGTGGTAGCCAGATACCACTTCGAGATTGAGAGACTCCCGGAGTTAGATGAGGATATCAATGTCCTAACCTGGCAATCCAGGATGCTGGCCTTCTTCTTCATCCGTAACTTCGAGATATTGAATAAGGATGGTTATCCCTTCATCAAAGGCAGTTCCTGCTGGTCTTTGATCGATATGAATAATCGTCAAGTCATCTTGCCGGGAGATTATGATATCATCGTCGAGAACCATATCCGCGGGGATGAACTGCCACGCCCAGGGAAAATAAACGTCAAAAAAGGAGCTAAGAAAGCCATCCTCCATTGTTACGAGAAAGACTTAGATAGAAACAACCATATGAACAACATCGTCTATCTAGATAGATGCGTGTCCCTCATACCCGAAGAATATTTAAGGAACCACACCCCAATATCCTTCGATATCAACTATAAAAAAGAGCTCCGCCTCAATAAAGAAACGGAACTCAGTTATTATATTGATTCCAACGAATGTGGCTTCTCTTCCGAAGCCTTCGATTTACTTATCGTTTTTAAGGAAACCATTTAAGGCCACCTGACCGAAAGTCTCGACCATCTGATCGATTTCCTCGTCGGTGATGGAATGGGCCATGATGATACGGACGCCCAAGAAGGTATTGGCCCCGATGATGATATAGGCCAAGTTCTTGACGTCCTCGATGGTCAATTCATCCCCGCAGTTGGCTAAGGCCTTACGATAAGACCAAGCGAAGGAATGATAATATTCATCGAAAGAGGCTTTATCGAAGAATAAGGATTCCCAAATTAGTTTATAAACGTTTGGGTTCTCCAAGACATAATGGAGCCAGGCTCTTAAACCTTCCTTTTCGTATTCGATACGAGAGGAACAATTCTTAAGATGGGAATTGACGTAATTCTTGATGGCCTGCTGCTCATTGAAGACGATATAACGATATAGCTCTTCCTTGTTGCTGAAGTACTTATAGATAAGGCCAACGGAGAGGTTCGCACGGGTGGCGATATCCTTGATGGAAGTTAGCTCATATCCATTCTCAGCGAAGGAATCATGCGCGGTTTTGACTATCAAGTCAAAGGTGGAACGGGCCCTATCCGATAGCTTCTCGGCTTGGGCGGTGACATCCTGAGCTTCCAGGATTTTCTTTGGGTTAGGTGAATGATTATTCAT
>CAYPED010000194.1:0-1611 GCA_964409745.1 uncultured Staphylococcaceae bacterium
CGTGGATTCGATCGGACCCGTTTTGACCTCTTTGTTTATGGCGTTGGCGGTGAATTGATTGAGGATTTCGGCTTGGTTGCCACCCCCAGATATTAAGAGGTAATCCGTCTTATATCCGATTAATTCTTCAAGTTTGTCTAGGATTCTCTTATAAGAGAACGCCATGGATTTATAGATAATACGGAATAACTCGCCTGGTGTTTCAGGGAGCTTCTGCTTGGTCTCGATAAGATAACCTTTGACCTTATTGAGCATATCTCCCGGAGTCTCGAACCTCGGGTCGTTGGTGTCCAAGTAGGAACCGATATCCTTGGCTTCTTTAGCCATCTCCACGATTTGAGGGAGCTTGATGCCTTTTTTCTTTTCCTTGAGGTCACTTACCACTTCGTTGATTAAGAACATCCCCATCGTGTTTTTAAGATAACGGACGGAGAAGTCGATGCCGATTTCGTTGGTGAAGTTGGCGTCCTTGGACTCTTCTGATAATAACGGCTTATCCAATTCGGTTCCTAGCAAAGACCAAGTCCCGCTGGAAAGATAAGCGAACTTTCCAAAGCCATTCATGCCCAAGACCGAGGAAGCCGTATCATGGGAACAGGTGGCGATTACCTCGACTTTGTTTCCTTTATATCCTTCAGGGTAAAAGCCCTTTTTAAGGTCTCCGTATTTGTCTTTCGGATAGATCATCTTCGGGAAAATAGATGCCGGAATCGATAGTTTCTTAAGTATTTCCTTATCGATTTCCTTCTTTTCGTAGTTATATAACGAGGTTGTCGAAGCGTTGGTTAATTCCATTCTTTTCTCACCGGTTAGGAAATAGGCGATTAAATCCGGGAACAAAAGGATGGTGTCCGCTTCTTTCAAGCGGGCGTCGTCATATAACTGATAAATCGTATTGAAATGGAGGTTTTGGATGCCAATTTGAGAATAAAGTTCATCGAATGGAATGAGTTTAAGGACTTCGGCTTGTTTCTCATAACTATGGGTATCGCGGTAACAAAGAGGGTCATCAATCAATTTGCCATTTTTATCCAAAATCCCGTAATCGACCCCGAAAGTGTCGATGCCGATGCTCTCGATGTCATTATGGAGGGCTAAAGCTTTTTTGATGCCTTCGATGATATTGCCTAACAAGAGCTTAAAATCCCAATGCAAAAAGAGGCCGTTTAGGTATGTCCTGTTCTTGAAACGGTGAATTTCCTCGTAAGCGAGGCGGCCGTTATTATGTTCGACCACCATCACTCGTCCGGATGTAGCCCCTATATCAATCGAAATTACTTTCATTTGAGCCTTTCTTTGATTATGTGTTTGCCTGGCCTTAAAGGAGTCTCTTTGCCATTAAAAACGAACTTGGCTTTGGCGTTAGTTGGGATCACCACTTCGTAAGTGATTTCATCCCCGGAGATGGACCATCCGCTTTCGATTTGACCGAAGCGAGAAAGATAACTGCCTTTGGCAAAGCCTAATTCATTGCTGGCTTTCGGAGCGATGACAATCTCGTCGTTAGCATCAATCTGGATGCCGAGCATCTCTCTGAATAGCCATTCGACCACCGCTCCTTTGGAGTAATGGTTGAGGGAGGCTATGCCTTTCGAAGGAGTGGAGTCTCCT
>CAYPED010000195.1:0-1604 GCA_964409745.1 uncultured Staphylococcaceae bacterium
GGAACCAAGGAATTTGTAAACTTCCGCGGCGAATTCGCGACCTGCATCGCTTTATGCAAAGGCCACGATATCGTTGCCAGCGTTATCAACTGCCCAGCTCAGAATGTCTTGTTCTACGCTACTGAGAATGGTGGGGCTTGGAGACTTCCACGCTTTGGCAAGCCAACCCAAATCCACGTCAACAACAAGACCCAGCAAATAACCGTCCTCCGTTCCGTTTCTTTCTTCAATCCGATGGAGCAGGAACTTATCGACAAGCATCCTGAAAAGATTGGCTTGGTCTTTGCCAGAGGCGCCGCTCAGAAGTTTTGTTTGGTAGCCGAAGGCTTGGCTGAAGCCAGCTATCGCATCCGCGGTAATACCAAGGAATGGGATTTGGCGGCTGGTACCCTTCTTATCAAAGAAGCCGGTGGTATCATGATTGACCACGAAGGCAAACCGCTTAAATTCAATAAGCCGAATGTCTATTTCAAAGAAGGCTATCGTTTTGCGAATTGTAGAGAAAATCTTTTGATAGATTAACAACTTCCAAATTAAAAAGCAGGAATCGTTTGGTTCCTGCTTTTCTTTTATTGCTGTTTAATTTGTTGAGCGGCTTTTTCTTCTTTCTTCTTTCTGATAACCAGCCAAACGCATGGGATAATGGCTAGGAGCAAGAAACCAAGGGCGACCAAGAACATATAATTGTTCGGTCTGGCGGCGGTTTCGCCATATTCGTTGATATAGGTTCCTCCAGTGGCTTTCATGACTTCGGAACTGACGAAGGATCCAAGAATCATCGGGATCATAACGGTGAGAACGATACGAACGCCTTGGAATAACCCAGCTTTGCCTTCTGGGGTTTCATCACGAAGCATAGCCCCTAATACCGCAGTACCGACAAGATATCCGCCCATCATGAAGATTCCGGCGACGGCCAACAAAGCAATCATGCCTTTGCCGGAAAGGAACTCCGGATTGGCGAAGAACATCATTAGCAAGGCTCCGCAAGTGATGCCCATGGCAGGAATAAGGAGCTTACGTTTGCCGATTTTATCCATGAAGATACCGGTGACCACGACGATGACAGAGGCTAAGACGATAATGATGCCAACGATGAGATAGAAATTCATGCCCGCAAGACCCAAGCCTTGGGCGTCGGTCTCATTTTGGAAATAAACCATGAAGTACGGCATGAAGGAATCCATTGCCATATTGAAGGCCATGAAGGCCAAACAAGCGATATAGAAATTAGGATTGGCTTTGACGACTTTTGGCCTGAAACCATAAACGACGGAAGCCATATAGCCACGTTCTTTGTTCGGAACGATGGTTTCCTTAGGAATAAGGAAGAAAGAGACAATACCAATAACGGTGGTGATGCCGCCAAAGATACCGAAGAAGACCATCCAAGGTTTAGCAAGATAAGCGGCGGAGACTTCTAGGCTGATGGAATTGACATCAGCGGCTTGTCCAGCGGCGACGATGGCCTCTTTTTGAGCGTCCGTAAGGGCTGAACCCGCGCCACAAAGGCCCTGGACAAGAAGGACTACGACGGTGGCGAATAATGGAAGGATGGATAAGAAAGACTCGACTTTGCCTCTATTATGCTTGTTGGTAACATC
>CAYPED010000196.1:0-1594 GCA_964409745.1 uncultured Staphylococcaceae bacterium
GCGGAAATAGTAACTGGAAGTGATTTAGCATATTTAACCGCTTCTAGCACAAACGGCATTTATTCTTTAAGAACCAAAACCAAAACTGGTCAAATAGTCCTTCGCTTAAGTTCGGCTTTAGATTCAAGCATTTTCAAAGACATAACCATCAACTTGGTCAAGAAAGTTGATAGATGCTTATTCGAATACAATGGCATAAAAGACAAAACTTCGGCCGGGATGAAAAAAGGCGAAGTCGCCTCCTTCAGGTTTATGACCTATATGCGGAATGAATTTGCGGATGGGACCTATCAAGACAAATATTGGGCTGAAAGCAGCTTTAATCTTACTTTTTCAAAAGAAAACGTGCTTTCTTATACAAAATCGAAGAATTTATTAATGGCGTACGGCGATTCTCAAGGTGAGACCATCACCATCACGGCGGCCGGTACCAAAGACACATCATTGAGTGCAACTTTTAAGGTCACTGTCTCTTATGTTGCTCCGGTTGCTTCGGAATTCACCTTGGATTTCAAACTTTCCTACTATCCAGGTCAATCTAAAAACGAGCTTAACAAGCCAACTGATTTAAACAAGATTGCGGTTGGCACAAAACTCAAAGCAACAGGCAAAGTCAATTCAACCGCAACTAACCAAAAAGGACACTACGTATCGAGCAATTCCGACATTTTGACTGTTAATTCAAATACCGGTCTTATCGAGGCAATAAGCCCGGGAGAAGCCGACATCGAGTTCCATTCGAACGATGATCCTAGCGTCTTTATCAAAGAAACTATTCAAGTTGTTGATGCAATCGGTGCTATAAGCATCAACAAAAAAGAACTCAACGCTGTCAAATTCGAATTGCTCGAGGCCTATGACGGGACGGAATTCGCCAGTTGCAAACTCGCTTATGGCAAATCCTATTCACTTATGCTAACTTTACCGAATTATGCGACTTCCGATAAGATTTCGTTCTATCAAGATAGATTCTTAGATGCCGATTTTGACGAAGGAATCTTGACTATTAATAAGGAAGGGACCATTACCTTGAATGGGGTTGGCAAAACATTCATTTATATCGTTTATGGCGACTCAGAGACTTTGAATACATATGAATATGTCTTAGAAGTAGAAGTTCTTAGAGATATGGGATCTTTTTGGAGCAACTTCCTCTATAAAATTAGAAAATTTTTGGGACATTTTGGCGTCTTCATGATTTGCGCAATGTGTTCGATGATCTTTGTGGGTTTGCTCTTTAAAAAATTGTGGCAATGGGCAGTTGGCGCTGGTGTGTGTCTATACGCTGGCTTTACATTCGCTGGATTATCTGAGTTAATCCAGAAATTTACCCCTGGTCGTGTTGGCTGCTGGTCTGACATTTGGATTGATTTTAAAGGAACATTATTGGGAATTTCCGTCATCTGCGTTATCCTTTTAACGATATATATCGTAAAAGTAATCTATAATCATCATTCGAAGAAGAAAGGCGCCGAAATTAACCATGAAGAAAAATAAATGGAAAAAAGAAGGCATAACCGCGGAAGAACTCCTCCAAGGACTTCGCGACAAGGATAAGGCCACCCTTCTTTATGGTGCCAGTGATTCTTCAACC
>CAYPED010000197.1:0-1582 GCA_964409745.1 uncultured Staphylococcaceae bacterium
ACGAGTGTAACGAGCAAAGCCCGCGATAGTGCCGAAAGACATCGAAATGATGGCCGGCAACATGGACTTGAACATTTCCGGAGCGAACCAGTTGCCACCATAAGAGGAAACTGGGGCCAAGGTCAAAGGAAGAATCTTCCAGACCGAACCGAAAAGATACTGAACTAAGAACGCATAAACGAAAGATGGAACCGAGATGAACAACATGATGATGACTGACAAGATGTGGTCAATCGGTTTGTTTTTGCGTAACGCCATCAAGATGCCTAAGCCAAGTCCGACTGGCACGGCGATGATCATGGTATAAACATTGATGAGGACCGTTGGCGGCAATCTGTCGACCAACAATTCCCATGGTGATGCTAACCAGGAGATCTGGAAGGAATAGCCGAAATTTCCACCATCCGTTGCCGTGAATAAACGGACGAAATAGCTGAAGTACTGGACGATAACTGGATCGTTATAGCCCATTTCCTCTCTGAATTTCGCGGCGATTGCCTCACCGTCACTGCCCGGAGCAGAAATAAGTGGTACAGGTAGAGCCCTGACCAAGAAGAAGCAGATTGTGAAGATTACGAAGAACGTAAAGATCAGCAATCCTATACGTTTCAATACATACTTTAACATTCGTTAACTCCTCAGGCGTATAGGTATCATACACGCACGAAGTGAAAAGGCAATTATTCTTTTATGAAGTTTTATTACAAAACTTAAACCTTATGGATTGACGATATTGATGGAGGTTTGAGATTTATTTATGCGTTTTCATTAAATATAAACAAAGAGCCAATGTTTTTTTATCTCTTCCAATGACAAAAACAACACCGACAAATTCTCATTTTCAAAATGTATAGGGGGTCGGTTTTTATTCGTTTCCGTTTAGATTTCATAATTTTTCGTAATTTTCTAAGGCAAAAGAAAATCCCTTTTCGTTAGTTTTAATTAATCGCTAAAAATGATTTATTGACCAAGTAACAAAAAAGCAGGCTTTTTAGCCTGCTTTCATTTGTCGGTTATTTCCGATTATTGCTTATAGAGGTCTGCGTTGATCTCGCCGGAAGCGACTTTCTGGCTCCACTCAGAATCGGTGAAGTTGAAGGTCATGTAGCGGATTCCGCCGTAACCCATAAGTGGGATGTATTGTTCAGATCCGTAGGTGACCTTGAAGGAAGTCAAGGTAGCGGAGGAACGAGCATACAATGGCAAGGTGGACCAGGTGTTGACGTATCCGGCTTCGAGTTCGGAGAGGATGTTCAACTTCTGATTGTGGGTGGCCTTGTAATCGGCAGCATACTGAGCGGCAGAGTCTGGATCATCCATATCATAGTCAGCAGTCGAAGGATCGGTGATGCTGCTCATTAAGGAATACCAGCCAGAGATGGACTTGGTTTCAGTTTCTCCATCACCATCGGAGTCGAAGGTGAGGTTGATATTGGTGATCTGTTCGGTCATGCCATATTCGCAGTTGGAGTCGAAGGAGGAGTCGCAATAGACTTCCATCAAGCCCCATGGGTTCATCTGAGCACCACCCCAAGTAGAGAAGATGATGTCGTAGTTGCCCTTCTTAGCTTCGTTGTAGTAG
>CAYPED010000198.1:0-1577 GCA_964409745.1 uncultured Staphylococcaceae bacterium
CTTTGAATATCGAAAAAGGGTCTATTGTCGCCATCGTTGGTAGAACCGGATCCGGCAAATCTACCTTGATTCAACACATCAATGCGCTTCTCCGCCCAACCAGCGGAACCGTCACAGTCGATGATTTCGTTAACGGTCCAAAAAACAAACTCAAAGGCAAGCCGCTTAAAGCCCTTCGTTCCAAGATTGGTATGGTTTTCCAATTCCCGGAATACCAGCTTTTCGAAGAAACCGTTGAAAAGGATGTCTGCTTTGCTCCAAAGAATTTCGGAGTTTCCAAAGAAGAGTCTTTGAAGCGTGCTCATGAAGCTTTGACTATGGTCGGGCTTGATGAATCGTTCTATTCCCGCTCTCCATTCGAATTAAGCGGTGGTGAGAAACGTAAGGTTGCCATTGCTGGCATCTTAGCCGCTAAACCGGATGTTTTGGTTTTGGATGAACCTACTGCTGGATTAGACCCAGCCGCCTCCATTGATACGATGGACTTGTTCACCAAGATTCATAACGAAGAAGGTATGGATCTCATTTTGGTGACCCATGATATGAATTTGGTGGCCAGATATGCCGACAGGGTTATCGTCGTCGCGGATGGAAGCATCGCTTTTGATGGGAAACCGACTGATTTATTCGAACAGGACTTATCCCAATATTCGTTGGATAACCCTGACGTTTATAGAACATATAAAGAACTTAAGGCCAAAGGTTTGAATCTCCCTATAAAGGAACTCAACACCGTCGATGATTTGGCTGATGCGATCAAGGAGGCTTTGACAAATGGCCGCTAGTATCACCCTTGGTCGTTATGCACCATATAACACCTTCATCCATAAATTGGATGCTAGGCTCAAGATTTTTGCCTTGATTGCTTTGATGGTCCCTATTTTCTTGACCTACGGAACCATCGGAGAAGAAGGCTATTACACGATGACCTTCATCATCAATGGCATCCTTTTGATTATCTCGCTTGTCTTGCTGCTTATAGCCAAAGGATCAATGCTCTCATTATTGAAATCATTGAGATCCTTATGGTTTATGGCCATTTTCGTATTGCTTATTTATTGCTTGATTCCAAGAACCACCTATACCGACTGGATTGCCTTCAAAATCAAAGACTTCCCGATTTATTGGGCTTCGATTTTGGATGCCGCTCGCATCTTGATGCGTTTGGTTTCGATGATCACCTTGATGATGATTTTGACTTCTACCACCAAACCGCTTCAGATGACTGACGCTTTCGAATGGTATCTTACCCCATTTAGACTGATTGGCTTGCCAACTCACGAATTGGCGATGATTTTATCTATCGCTTTGCGATTCATCCCTACTATTTTGGAAGATACGCAAAGGATTATGAACGCTCAAGCTTCAAGAGGGGTGGACTTCAAACACGGTGGTCCAGGAACCAAGGTTCGTGCGGTGGTCTCTTTGATTGTTCCTTTGTTCGTTTCGGCTTTCCTTCGTTCGGAAGAATTAGCGGACGCTATGGAATGCCGTGGATATGACCCGAGAGCTAAAAGAACCAAGTACCGCGTTGCTAAGTTCTCTTGGAGAGACATCATCGGCTTGTTGTTTACCTG
>CAYPED010000199.1:0-1571 GCA_964409745.1 uncultured Staphylococcaceae bacterium
TAATGAAAATATTGTAGAATTAAAACTAAGAAAAGAACAAGAAACAAAGGAAATGGGCTTTGGTAGGGGCCATCCTTATCAACGTCATCATCTTGGCGGTCATGAAGTATTTAGACTTCATCATCGGCAATATCTATGGCATCGTTAACCTCATTAAGCCGGGAACCGCCACCCCAACCTTAAATTTATTCTTACCATTAGGCATCTCTTTCTATACCTTCCAGGCCATCGGCTACATCGTCGATGTCTATTGGGGGAAGATTTCTTCGGAAAGGAACTTCTTGAAGTTCGCCTTATTCATGACCTTCTTCCCGAAAGTCATGCAAGGACCAATCGTCAGATATTCCGAAATGCAGAATACCTTATTCGGAGAGCATGAATTAACTTACGAAGGAGTCACATCTTCCTTAGTCAGATTGATGTGGGGCTACTTCAAAAAGATGGTCATCGCCGACGCTTTGGCAGTCTTCGTCACCTATGCTTTTTCCAATGTCATTGATTTATCGGGCATTGAATCCTTAATGACGATCTTCTTCTATTTCATCTACGATTACTGCGATTTCTCGGGCTATATGGACATCGCCATCGGTCTATCGGGACTCTTTGGCATCAAACTCCCGGAGAACTTCAATCATCCGTATTTTGCACTTACCATCGATGATTATTGGAGAAGATGGCATATGACCTTGGGCACTTGGTTCAAGGATTACATCTTCTATCCATTATCGGTTTCCAAGTTCTCTCTAGCCTTAGGAAGAGGCTCAAAGAAGGTCTTTAAGAATTTCGGTAAGAAGATGCCAGCCGTCTTTGGCTTAATCGTCGTTTGGCTTCTTACCGGCCTTTGGCATGGTGCCTCTTGGAACTACGTCCTTTGGGGCGCTTATTATGGGGTCATCATCATCCTTTCGGTCATCTTCGAACCTTTATTTAAGAAACTCCATCAAATCACCCATATCAAAGAGACTTCCATCGGTTGGAAGATCTTCCAGCATATCCGTACCATCATCATCTTGGCCATCGGACGTATTATCTTTATGTCCCCATCCTTATCCGATGCTTGGCAGATGTTCCTTAAGATGTGGCAGATTACAGACTTTAGAATCGATAACTTCCTAGGCACCTCCCCAGGTTGGATTACCTCGGCTGTGGCCGTCTTCTTCTCTTTCATCGTCTTAGCGGTTGATATCATCCAAGAATGCAAGCCGAATACCTCTTTCATCGACAAGATGAACAAGATGCCTATTTGGTTTAGATGGACTTGCTATATCGGTTTAATCGTCATCATCGTCATCTTCGGCTTCTATGGCTCTGGATTGCCTAGATTCGAATTTGGCTACGTTCAGTTCTAAAGGAGGGAGAATATGCAAAAAGAAACGAAAATCAAAATCGTCAAAGCCGTCAGCTTCTCTGCCATAACGGGCGCTATCCTCACTTCTTTGGCTTTGTTAGTCTTTACTCCGCTTCCTAAGGAAGCGACTGCCTATGGCTGCTTCTATACCGAGAAGGAGAACTCCTTAGACTTGGTCCTAGTGGGTAACTCCACCTCCAGAGAAGACTTTATCCCGGCTGAA
>CAYPED010000200.1:0-1560 GCA_964409745.1 uncultured Staphylococcaceae bacterium
CATGATGGAAGAGGCGATAATCTCGGACTGGGAGACATTGCCATTGGCTCTAGCGTGAATGAGATAAAGCACAGGCGTCAGCGACATATTCAAAGGTTGTCCGTTGGTCATAAGCATCGGAATCTCAAACATTTGGAGATTGGCGGTGACTAAGGTGACAATAATCAAAACGAAGTAGTTCTTTAAACATGGAAGAACGATATACCAGGTCTGTTTCCAAAAGCCCGCCCCATCAATCAAGGAAGCTTCGTAATAGTCTTTCGGGATGTTGATAAGACCAGAATAGAAGATAAGGGTGGTATAGCCGGAGCCAATCCAAATGGTCGGGACGATGATGGAGACATAGGCCCAGAAGACATCATGGGTGAAAGCAATTGGTTCCAAGCCCACCGTGCCTAATATGCCGTTTATAACCCCACCGTTATAGTAAGTTAGCAAGGTGAAAATACAACCTACGACCACGCCAGAGAATAGATAAGGAAGATAGATGATGGTTCTAACGAAGACACCATACTTATTCTTGATTCTCATCAAGACATTAGCGAAGAAGAAGGCTCCGACGACCTGAAGGACGACCACGAAGAAAGTCATGATGAGAACGTTAGCCAAAGCTTTAAGAAAGTTCTCATTTTTAAAGACCTTAACGTAGTTATCGAAACCAGCGAAGACGGCTTCTTTCGGTCCTGATTCGAAATAGAAGAAGGAACGGTATATGGCCATGATCAAAGGAGTCACGACGAAGATGGCCAATAAGATAACGGCTGGGGCAATAAGGAGAAGACCCGATGCTATCTCTTCTTTCTTCTTTTCTTTTGGTAATAGAGAAAAACGTCTCATTGTCTTTTATTGATTTCTTGGGTTGGTGCCAGCGAGTGCGCTGTCAGCGATAATCTTCTTAACGGCAGCGTCGCAGTTGGCGATGGAGGTATCGATATCTTTGCCCATCGCGGCTTCTTCTAATAAGCCTTCGACGGCAACGGAGATATTCCAGTCATAGATTGGTTCTAAGATAGCTTTGGAAGAAACTTTGTTAACAACGTTGATCCACTCTTGTGGGACGACAGTCTGCTTGGCAGCTTCAGTTTCCAAGATAGCCTGAACAGACTTTCTTGGAGAATATTTGGAATAGTTGGCACGTTTGAAGAAATCGACGGTTTGGTCGGTGTCTTCGGCGGTCAAGAATTTGATGACTTCGACGGCTTTATCGACATTCTTGCATTCGGAAGAGATGACATAGCACCAGCCACCGTTAGTGGCAGTGGTTTTGTTCTGATCGCCATCCATGGTTGGCATGACGGCAAAACCGATGTCATCCTTTTGATCTTTGTATTGATTGATGACGGAGGATAAGGACCAGCTACCGCAAGTAGTCATGACGGCCTTTCCATCGCAGACATCATAGATGGATTCGGTATATTCGCCGGAGGAGAGAGGTACATAGCCGTTGCCATAGAGTTCTTTCCAGACATTGGCTAATTCTTTGTATCCCGGTTCGGTGATACGGCTGGTGGACCAGTCATCGGTAATGGCTAAGCCACCGGTCGCGGCTTGCTGCATGCC
>CAYPED010000201.1:0-1548 GCA_964409745.1 uncultured Staphylococcaceae bacterium
TACATCCCTGTTGGTTCTGTCCGAAGATAGCTCCACCGTTTGCTTGGCCACCGTCTGGGAGATGGAATCAATCATTTTCTTGCATTCGGCGGCTTCTTCGTAACGCATGTTGGAGGCGGCGTTATTCATTCTCTCTTTGAGAGAAGACATAGCCTTCGATGTATCTCCGTCCATGAAGC
This sequence comes from uncultured Staphylococcaceae bacterium, assembly GCA_964409745.1. GTDB lineage: Bacteria > Bacillota_I > Bacilli_A > RFN20 > CAG-826 > UBA4951. The sequence goes on from CAYPED010000201.1 coordinate 180, forward strand.
GTTTTATCTCATCGTAAAGATTCTCGTAAGTCTCCTGGCTGATGTTGTTGACACAGGGGGCCAAGCACTGGCCCAAAGAGGCATACAAACAGGCTTTCTTCCCAATGTTCTTGCACTTCCTGGTTGGGTATAAGGAATTAAGGATGGATAGGGTTTTCTTGGCGGCGGTTGAATTAGGGAACGGGCCGAAATAGAAATAACGTTTATCCTTGGTGTTCCTGACCAATGATAAGGAAGCGTCGCTTCGTTTGAGGGCGATATAAGGATAATGGGAATCATCCATCATGATGATGTTGTATCTTGGCCTATGGGTCTGGATGAGGTTCATCTCCAAGATGAATGCCTCTTTGTCGGTATGAACGATGATAAAGGTGAAATGATCGACGTGGGAGACCATGGCCGCGACTTTGCCGAACTGTGGACGCAGAAAATACTGGGAGACCCTCTTTTTGAGGTTCTTGGCTTTGCCAATATAGATTATCCTATCGTCCTTATCCCTCATTTGGTAGACGCCAGGGGAATCGGGCAAAAGGGCGATGCAGCTTTGTATTTTCTCACTAAGCATTACTTCAAATACACGATGGTGGCCCCACCGGCTCCCTCGGTCTCCGTCGCTCCTTCGTAATGGTCGACGAACTCTTTGTGTTTATCTAAATATTCACGGACTATCTTGCGGAGGACTCCGCTTCCGAAACCGTGGATGATACGGACACGTTTATACTTCTTGATGCGGCATTTATCCAAGTATTGATCAAGAGCGCTTAACGCTGGCTCCGCCCTCATTCCGATGAGGTTTAGTTCCAAAGGAACTGAGGCCCCTAATCCTGATTCATCGACCTTCAATCCGGAGATTGGTTCGATCTTTTCTTTTGGCTCAGAAATACGGGTCAATCTGTCTTTTTTGGTTTGGAAGGTTAGACCTTCGCGGCTCACTAAGAAGACGTTGTTGCCGTTGATGGCTTTGATACGGCCTTCTACGCCTAAAGATGGGAGAGAGACATAATCTCCTTCCTTAAGGGGCTCGTTGAACTTTATCTCTTCGGGGGTGGTGATTAATTCATCCAATTTGGTCTTGGCTTTGGTGACATCGCCTTTGCGGATTCCTTCTCCTTGGAGGTTCTCTAAGATTTCATCGGCTTTTTCCTTGAACTCCTTGAGTTCTTTCTCTTTGGCTTTGCTGATTTCGTCGTTAAGAGAACGGAGGCGACGTTCGACTTTCTCGTTATTCTCGTCTAATTGCTTCTTTTCAAGAAGGATGGCGTTCTTCTGCTTGATCAATTCGTTGCGTTCTTTCTCTAGCTCCGCCGAGGCATCGTTTAACTTTCTGAGAGCTTCGGTTACCGATAAATCGCTGGTTTCGGCGGCTTTC
>CAYPED010000202.1:0-1520 GCA_964409745.1 uncultured Staphylococcaceae bacterium
GATAGTTATCGATGTTCCTTTTGCTATGCGGGGTGGGGGTGATTATCAATGGAGCGTGCCCATACATCCTTTTTAGAGAAGCGAAAAAGAACGGCTCCATCAGTTTGTAGCAAGTGAAGCTTTCTTTGAAATCCTCTTTGGTCGAATGGCCATGGACCACGACGGGGATATGTTTCTTTAAGCAACGCTTCAAAAGATGGTAAGAGCCTAAGCCGTAAGTATTGATATGGGCTAAATCGAAAGAATCCTTGGGATTGTAGGTAACTTCTATCCCTTGGGATTCTAAGGCTAAGGTCTGATGTTTTCTGGCTCGGCCGATGCCGCTTCTTTTGAAGGCCTCATGATGTTCGAAATACAAGAGGACTTTCATTTTTCTTATTCGCCTTTGACGATAGCGATGGACTTGGAGGCCCCGATACGGGAGGCTCCGGCTTCGACTAAGGCCTTGGCTTCTTCGTAGGTATGGATGCCACCGGAGGCTTTGACCCCTTTATTTGGGCCAACGGCTTCGCGCATGATCTTGACGTCTTCGACTTTGGCTCCGCCTTTGCCGAAACCCGTGGAGGTCTTGACGAAGTCAGCGTTGCCACGCATAGCGGCCAAGGAAGATTCCCTGATTTCGTCTTTGTCTAAGAAGCAAGTCTCGAGAATGACCTTAAGCAAACGACCATCGCAGGCTTTCTTAACTTCGGCGACTTCGTTTTCGATATATTTCCAATCGTGTTCTTTGGCCATGGTGACGTTTTGGACCATGTCGATTTCATCCGCCCCATTAAGGACGGCTTCATGAGCCTCGAAGGCTTTGACGCTTGGGGTATTGGCCCCTAATGGGAAACCGATGACGGTGCAGACCTTGACGTCCGTTCCTTTTAAGAGCTCTTTGGCCAATTTGACGTAATTAGGATTGATGCAGACTGAAGCAAAGCCATATTCCTTGGCTTCCTTGCAGATGCGTTTGATATCTTCGATTCTGGCATCCGGATTAAGGATGGTGTGATCGATCATTTTAGCTAGATTCATATTGTTACCTCGTTCCCTTATATTTTACCTATCTTTTCTAAAAGAAAAAGGGGAGTGAATCCCCTATCTTCTTTTTGCTTATTCAGCGTCTTTCTTCTTGAGGTGAAGGATGTCTTTGCCTTTGTAATAACCGCAAGCTGGGCAAACGGTGTGAGCTTCGATCATTTCGCCGCAATGTGGGCAAGCGACCTTTCCGCTGACGACCAATTTCCAATGGGTGCGGCGGGTTCTCTTGCGGGTTTTGCTAGTACGTCTTTGCTGGACTGCCATGATTCTTTCCTCCTAGGGACGTGGATAATTATACTTTAGGGAAAAGGATAGTCAATTCAACTTTATACAATGTCAAAAATATGACTAAATATATTCGATGTTGTCTTTTATGGATTAGTTAGTTCGGTTTGTTAATCAGCGGCGGTTTCCTTGCTATATTCCACTTCCAGCATTTCCCCGTGTAATGAACGCTTGCTTGGGATACCGACTTTTAAGTAGTTGGAGGTATG
>CAYPED010000203.1:0-1517 GCA_964409745.1 uncultured Staphylococcaceae bacterium
AGTCTTTCATGTAGGCTAAGACCTTAGAAGAGATTTCCTGTGGGGTAAAATCCTTATTGATGCAGCCGATATGGAACTTCTCGCCGGTGCCGATCTTACGCTTGGCCGAACGGACGGTGTCCGGATTGGTGATAGCCTGACGCTTGGCGGCGTTGCCGACGATTTGTTCGCCATCAGCTTTGAACGCGACGACGGATGGGGTGGTGTTGGTGCCCTCTGGGTTTGGGATGACCTTCACCTTGCCATCGCTTTGAAGATAGGAAATGACGGAGTTGGTAGTACCAAGGTCAATTCCAACGATAATTTCTTTTGCCATAATTTATATTCCTCCTTAGGCCTTGGCGGCTTCTTCGGCCGCGACAGGCTCCTCTTTGTTTTCTTCTTTTTTAGTAGGTTTGATCCTGACTTGGACACGGGCCGGACGGATCAGACGGTCCTTAAGGTAATACGCTGAAGCGTATACCTTCGTCACTTTCTGCGGCTCTTTGCCTTCTTCCTCAACGGTATCCATCGCCATCATGTATTTGACGTCGAAGCTATCTTCGAGTTTCGGGGTTACCTCTTTGACGCCTTCTTTCTCTAAGGCTGAGAGGATGAGCTTATAGATGTAATCGAAGCCGATCTTGTAGTTCTTGGCTTCCTCGCCTTTTGGCTCTGCGTTGAGAGCGAAGCGGAAGGAATCAAGAGCGGGGAGCAGTTCCTCGACGAAGCCCGAAGCTCGATATTTGATGGCTTCGTTATGGTCACGTTCGAGGTTCTTTCGTAAGTTCTGCATGTCGGCATAGACGGTGTAATAATCGTTTTTCCATTTCTCGAGCTCTTTTTTAAGTTCGATGTCTATGTCTTTCTTCGTTTCTTCTTTAACTTCGGCTTCTTCGTTATTTTTCTTTTCCTTTGCCATTAGTTCCTCCTTCCTCATTTTCCGGTTCCTTGAAGTATTCCTCTAAGGCCTTCTGGAAGTATTCGAGGATGGTTACGGCTTTGCCGTAGTCCATTCTCTTCGGTCCTAGGACGGTCAGGTAGCTAGAGCCACCGGCGCCCGGGATATCGACTTCCGCGGAGACGATGGAGACATCCCCATGTTCCGGATCGATCTTGACGGAGATCTTATCGGAGGCCTGTTTGCCTTCTTCCAAGGCTTTTCGGAAGGCTTTCGGGTCATCCAATAGGCTGATCAATTTGCGCATCTTTTCGGCATCGGAAGCGAATTCAGGCTGATGGAGCAAGGCATCTTTGCCATAGAGTTCCATCCTTTCTCCCGAGAAGCGAACGAAGGCTTCTAAGAGAATCTGATAGAGCATCTCTTGATTCACGAGGTAATCCGTGAGGGCTGGTCGCATGGCTTCCAGCTTCGGAACGATCTCGGAGATGCGGCTGCCGGAGAGACGGTCGTTCAAGGTGGTGATCATCTTCTCCACTTCCTCCACCGAGATGTTGTTATCGAAGACGAAGGTTTTGTTTTCAACATAACCTTGGTCAGTGACAAACACGGCGGTTGCGGAATTCTTGGAGAGAGG
>CAYPED010000204.1:0-1514 GCA_964409745.1 uncultured Staphylococcaceae bacterium
TGGGAAGAACCGGAGACCCATATTATGGAGCCCCTATTATCATTCTCGTTCTTGCGGATCCATCCGCTCATACCTACGTTGAAGATGGCTCCTTAGTCTTAGGCACGATGATGTTGGCTGCCCACTCATTAGGTTTAGCTTCTTGCTGGATCCATCGAGAGAAAGAGATGTTCGAATCCGAAGAAGGAAAAGACCTCCTCCAAAAATGGGGAATCGATAAAAATCTTGTTGGAATCGGAAGCCTGGCTTTAGGTTATCCTACTGATAAACTCCCGGAAGCCAAACCGAGAAAAAAGGATTATGTGAAAATAATTTAATCCTGATTTTCGAAAGATAATTAAGAGTCGAGATTAATCTCGACTTTTTTTTTTCTAAAAATTAAAGATTTTTTGAAGTTGCAAACTTCACCTTTCGCGAGTAAATTATGACTTCTACGATGAAATCGGAGAAGAAGAGAAAATTTAGATCCATGCCGTTTATGGGAGCAATCATCGGTTTAGCTTGCTTCTCCATGGTGACGGTGGCTTTTTCGTATTATGCCCTCGTCAATAATTCTGAAGTCGGAAGCAAAACGCTAGAAGCCGATGTAGAAATCAAAAACGTCGATATCTTCACTTTCGTTTCGAATAAGACCTTCTTGTTAGGGCCAGACGGAATAGTCAAAGACCAAACCATCGTCGAAAACGGCGAGATGGTTCTAACTTTCAATGTCGATAACGCCGCTTGTGTTGAAGCCGATTATTTGAACGAATCGAATCAATTAATCGTTGAAACCAGCCTGATTGATAAAAACGATACGGGATTTTGCTCCTTGGTCAGTGGTTGCACCGGAAAAGTCTCGGGCTCCGAAGTAACCGCCTCCAACCAAAAAACCGATGATCCGAATCATTCGTCTGTCTATCGTGTGACGGCTGACATAGACACCACTAAAGAAACCACCCAGATTGTTATGACCTACGCTTTTGAAGGCGATATGTCCCCATATTACAAGAAAAAAACAGCCTTGCTCTTTAGAATGGAGGCCATCCTGCCATGAGAAAGCTCAAGAGAACCAATGGAATGATATTTGCGGTGGTTGCCGCTTCTTTGTCCTTGGGCTGCCTTGGCTTTGCCACCTATGCGATTGAGACCAATGCATTGGATAAGAGCCTAGCTATCCAAAATACGACCGAAAGAGCGGTGTGCTACGTCAATAACAGCGAAGGCACTACGACCGGAAAATACACAACCATAGAAAAAGGCCTTGCCAATGCCTCTAGCGGCGACACCGTTTATGTGTATCCAGGCTTAACCGATGACAATGGAAATTTATACAAAATCAACATCACCGAGGATTGCGAGATTAAAAGTGGCGTTACTTTGACATTGCCTTATGAAGAGACGACGACATTTAAACAATCCGCAATCGCAAGCAGCTTTGCTGACTCCAATGAAAGCGGGGTAAAAACCAACAGAGCCACTCAAGTTATCGTGGCTGATGGAAAGAAAATTACCAACAATGGATCGTTAATTAT